>JAYUWQ010000225.1:0-5030 GCA_043753485.1 bacterium | reverse complement strand
AACATGCCGGAGCCCTCCACCGGGAGGCTGGACTGTAGTCGCTTCCTCTGGCTGTCGATCAAGGGCCGAAGACTCAGGGAATGAACGAGCAGACGTATTCGCAGATGCCCTCTTCCACTATGATGGTGAAGCCGGATTTGGCAGGAACATCGAAGCTGCTGCCACCGTCATAGGTTTCATTGTCGCTCTCGCCATCCAGGGTGACGGTGCAGGAGCCGGCGGTGATTTCCATGAGTTCGGCCAGATCCGTGCCGAAATGATAGGTGCCGGGGTAGATCAGGCCGAGGGTTTTCTTTTCGCCATCAGGCAGGATGATGGAGTGGCTGATGACCTTGCCGTCGAAATAGACGTTGGCTTTGGCGAGGGCAGTGACGTTGGCGAAGGAGGCTGGGAGATCGGACATGCGGTGGATTCGTGCAGCATCGGGAGTTTGTCAATTCGAGCGGTCCGGGGACACTGCTGCGATGGGCCGCCTCGTGATCCCGCCCGGACACGGGGCTGCCCGGAATTGCCCGATTCCGGAATGCCACGGTGCGGGGCGGAGCCGCCGGCGGGGCTGATTCCTGAACCTGGTTGAATCAATCCGGATGGGATGACCGTTTCAGGGATATGAGAATTTTGCTTTTCCTCGGGATCCTGCTGGGCACCGCATGGCTGGGAGTGGCGGCGCCGCGGCCCAATATCATTTTTATCCTGACGGATGATCAGGGGTATGGGGACATCTCCGCGCATGGCAATCCGGTGCTGCAGACCCCGCACCTCGACCGGTTGCGGGGGGAGAGCGTGCGCTTCACGAACTTTTTTGTCAGCCCCACCTGTGCCCCGACCCGGTCAGCCCTCCTGACCGGACGGCATGAATTCCGCAATGGCGTCACCCACACCATCCTCGAGCGGGAGCGACTGGCCATGCCGGCGGTGACGCTGCCGCAGGTGCTGCAGACGGCCGGTTATGCCACGGGGATTTTTGGGAAATGGCACCTTGGGGATGAGCCGGAATATCAGCCGGGGCGGCGCGGGTTTGATGAGGTCTTTGTCCACGGCGGCGGCGGCATCGGCCAGACTTATCCGGGCTCCTGCGGGGATGCCCCGGGCAATACCTACTTCGACCCGGCGATCCTGCATAATGGCCAGTTTGTGAAGACCAAAGGCTACTGCACTGACGTATTTTTTGAGCAGGCCACCCAGTGGATCAGCCGCCGCAAGGACACCGGGCCGTTCTTCTGCTGGCTGGCGACCAATGCGCCGCATTCCCCTTATACGGCCAAGCCGGAAGACCGGGCGGTATATGAAGGAAAGGGACTCGGCGCGGATACGGAAAACTTCTTCGGGATGATCCATAACATTGACGGAAACGTGGGCCGCCTGCTGGCAAAGCTGGACGAATGGGGCATCGCCAGCGACACGCTGGTGGTGATGATGAATGACAACGGCGGCACCGCTGGTGTGAAGGTGTTCAACGCCGGCATGAGGGGCAGCAAAGTCACCCCATGGCTGGGCGGCACCCGGGCTTTTTCGTTCTGGCGGTGGCCGGGGAAGTTCAGCCCGGCGGACTGCGGGGCGCTCACGGCCCATGTCGACTTTTTCCGCACGATTGCCATCCTCACCGGAGCCAAACTCCCGGCTCCTGCGGAAACCCAGGTGGAAGGCCGGGATCTCACGCCGTTGCTGGAGAACCCTGCCGCATCCTGGCCGGACCGGACGCTCATCACGCACACCGGGCGTTGGGCCAAAGGGGCGGCTCCGGACACGGCGAAATACCGGAACTGCGCCATCCGTGATTCCCGCTACACCCTCGTGAGTGAGCGCGGGGGCGAAAACCCCGCCTGGCAGCTGTTCGACGTCACCGCCGACCCGGGGCAGACCCGTGATCTGGCCCTGGAGGCTACGGCTGAAGTGCTTCGGCTCGGCGCCGCGTATGACGCGTGGTGGCAATCCGTGCAGCCCCAACTGGTCAATGAATCCGCCCAGGGCCCGGCGGTGAATCCCTTCAAGGAGCACTACTGGAAACAATTCGGGGGCGGTCCCAGCCCCGAAGATCTGCGCCTGATGGCCCCGGAACGGATCGGGGAACTCAATGGCGGCAAGCGGCCGGCGGCCCGGAAGAATCCGGGCCAGTGAGCTGGAGGGGCGGTCCAGCCGGGGAATATTAGAAGATTGCGCTTTAGGGACGGGATCTGCAAAATCGCGCGATGAATTTGAGTGGGTTACGATGCTGGCCATCCTGGTTATCCGGATTCCAGATTGCTCCACCGGCCTGCTTTCCGGGGTTTGGCGCCATCCGGACAGCAGCCAAAGCTCCGCCTTCCCATTCATAAAAGTAAAAGCCGTCTCCTTACTATAGCATTTCCCAATACCGCCTTTCACCCCATCCCATGCAAGAGAACCCCGACTCCTCCCATTCTGCTTCCGGCATGACCCGCCGAGAGGCCATAAAAGCCACCGCCGTCACCCTCGGGGCCCTCACGCTGCCTGTCCCGCTTTCCCTGGCGGCCGACCCGGCCAAGCCGTTCGGGGAGGGCTTCCCGAAGCTCGACTCCCTCGCCACGGGCGAGTGGTGGCTGGCGAAACCGCCCCTGAACAACGCCCCGCCTCCCATGGAAGTGCCGCGGGATCAGGTCGTGGCGTTTGCCCTCTACACCCAGGACAGCGGCGTAATGAAGATGACCGCACAACTGTATCCGTTGAAGCCCGGGGAGTCCCGCGACGTCAGACTGGAGTTGCAACGTGATGGCACTTGGCACGAGATCGCCAAGGTGCCGGTCACGATGCCGGGTTGGAGCGCGCACTTCCGCGTGGAAAAGTGGGATGCCTCCAAAGACGTGCCCTACCGCGTGCGGCATGGCGCAGAAGCCATGTTTGAGGGGCTGATCCGGCGTGACCCGGTGGAGAAGGAGGTGATTGTGATGGCCAACATGTCGTGCAATTCCAGCCGCACCACCGGCCAGCGCCCGGAGATGATCGACAACCTCCGGATGCAGGATCCGGACTTGTTATTCTTTGCGGGGGATCAGACCTACCGCCACACCGAGCACACCGCCGGGTGGATCGAATTCGGCCTGCAATTCCGCGACATTATCCGCGACCGCCCCACCATTTGCATCCCGGACGATCATGATGTGGGGCACCCGAACCTGTGGGGTGAAAACGGGAAGCTTTCCGTGAGGAAGGACAATGCCGACGGCGGTTATTTCTATCCCGTCGAATACGTGAACATGGTGCAGCGGCAGCAATCGTGGAGCCTGCCGGACCCCGTGGACCCGGCTCCGGTCGAGCGGGGCATCACGGTTTATTTCACAAGGCTCCGGCTGGGCGGGATCGACTTTGCCATTTTGGAGGACCGGAAATTCAAGAGCGGCCCAGCGGGCAAGATCCCGCAGATGGGGCCGCGTCCTGACCATATCAATGACCCTGCCTACGACCCCAAATCCATCGACCTGCCCGGCCTGCATCTGCTGGGGGCGCGGCAGGAGAAGTTCCTTCACGAATGGGGGCAGGACTGGCGTGGGGCTCAGCTGAAAGCCGTGCTCTCGCAGACCGCCTTTTGCGGTGCGGTGCATATGCACGGCGGGCCGGAAGACCGCCTCCTCGCGGACCTCGACTGCAATGGCTGGCCGCAGACGCCACGCCGCCGCGCCCTCGAGGAAATCCGCCGCGCCCGGGCGGTGCACCTGTGCGGAGACCAGCATCTGGCGGTGGTGGTGAAGCAGGGGATCGATGCCTTCGGGGACGGTCCCTGGCAATTCACCAGCCCCGCTTTGGTGAACACCATTTATGGCCGATGGTGGCATCCGCTGGATGAAAAACCCGGCCCGAATCCCGTGCCCGGCAGCCCCCTGCCGTGGACTGGTGATTTCCTTGATGGGCTCGGCAATAAAATATCCATGCTGGCCTACGCCAATCCTCCTGACATCAAGGATGAAAAGCAGCGCGGCGATGGCTACGGCATCGTGCGTTTCAACAAAAAGGCCCGCACCGTCACCTTCGAGTGCTGGCCGCGCTTCGCCGATGCCAGGCAAGGGGACGGCGCGCAATTCCCCGGCTGGCCGGTCACGGTGAAGATGGACGACAACGATGGCCGCAAACCGGTCGCGTGGCTGCCCGAACTCATCATCGAGGGCGCGCCGGATGCGGTGGTCCAGGTCGTCGCTGAAGCCACCGGCGGGATTCTCTACACCCTGCGCATCCCCGGTCCGCGCTGGCAGCCCCCGGTTTTCGCCCCCGGCCGCTACACCGTCAAGACCGGCCGCGATCTCCCCGATGGTCCCTCCCTTGCGGGATTGACCGCCGACCCCGTATCCGCCAATGCGGGACAAAAAACCATTCGCCTGTAAACGAACGGGGCCATCCTTGGTCCCTTTCCGGTTCCGCCTCCTCCCTGCTGTCATGTTCAAAACCCTGTCATTTTGCGCACTCCTGGGTGTCCTTGCCTGCGGGCCGGCATCTGCTGCACCACCCAACGTCATTGTCATCATGGCCGACGACCTTGGTTATGGTGATCTTTCCTCTTATGGAGCCACCGCCGTCAAAACCCCGGACATTGACCGGCTGGCCGCCGGAGGGATGCGCTTCACCAGTGGTTACTGTTCGGCTTCCACCTGCACGCCTTCGCGTTATTCCCTGCTCACCGGCAGTTATGCCTTCCGCCATCCTGGCACCGGTATCGCCCCGCCTAACAGCCCCCTCATCATCCCGCACGAGACCTTCACCCTGCCGGATCTGATGAAGCAGGCCGGTTATCAGACGGCTGTGATTGGCAAATGGCACCTCGGACTCGGCGGGGCAGGGGGGCCGGACTGGAATGGCGAACTCACCCCCGGCCCACAGGAGCTGGGCTTCGACTATCATCTCCTCCTGCCTACCACCAATGACCGCGTGCCGCAGGTTTATGTGGAAAACCGCCGCGTTCTGAATCTCGATCCCAAGGACCCGCTCTGGGTCGGGGCAAAGAAACCCACTCCGGATCATCCCACCGGTATCACGCATCGGGAGACGCTGAAGATGGACTGGTCCGAAGGCCACAATGGGACCAT
>JAYUWQ010000224.1:0-2057 GCA_043753485.1 bacterium | reverse complement strand
TCTGAAAATCCCCCAATCGACCCACTTAATTAAGTTGCAGTTACCATAATTACCACGTATATTGGAAGTTCACTTCTCCTGATTTCCACCATGCGCCTTCTGGTTCACGATTACGCCGGCCATCCGTTCCAAATCCAACTCTCCCGCGAGTTGGCGAAAATGGGCCATGATGTCCTGCATGCGTTCGCGGGTTCCCTCCAGACACCACGCGGGGATTTGGTCAAAAATGAGGAGGATGCCGCCAGTCTGATCGTTCGCGAGGTCGCCATGGATCCGGAATATGTCCGGTACAAGTATTCGTTCCTCCGCCGCCGGAACATGGAAGTCGCGTATGGCAAGCAGGTCGCCCGTCTGATCCGGATGTGGAAACCGGAAGGGGTCATTTCCTCCAACACCCCCACGGAAACCCAGGAACCGATCCTCCGCGCCACCCAGGCCGTGAATGCCCGGTTCGTTTATTGGCTCCAGGATTTTTACAGCCTCGCTGTGGACAAGCTGGTGCGGAAAAAAATCCCCGTCGTCGGTGGCCTGATCGGCCAGTACTACCGCAGGATGGAAGGCCGCCAACTGCGCGCCAGTCACCGGGTCGTTGCCATCACGGACGATTTTTCGCCCATTCTTGAAGAAGACTTCGGCATGCGTAAAGACCGGATCACGGTGATTCCCAATTGGGCTCCTTTGGAAACCCTGCCCGTCGGTGACAAGGCCAATGACTGGAGCCGGCGCCACGGGTTGGCGGATAAATTCGTTTATCTTTACACCGGAACCCTGGGCATGAAACACAATCCGGAGCTCCTGCTGAGTCTCGCGGAACAATACCGCAACAACGACAAAATCCGCGTGGTCGTGATCTCCGAAGGCATCGGGGCGGAATGGCTGGCAGAGCAGAAAAAGACCCGGCAGCTTCCCCATCTGCTGCTGCTCCCCTACCAGGATTTCAACGACATGCCGCAGGTGCTGGCCACGGGCGATGTGCTCTGTGCCGTGCTGGAGGAGGACGCCGGGGTCTTCTCCGTGCCATCCAAGGTTTTGACGTATCTTTGCGCGGCCCGGCCCCTCCTGCTGGCCGTCCCGCAGGTCAATCTTGCGGCCCGGATCATCCACCAGCGGAAGGCCGGACTGACCGTTCCCCCGGCCGATGTTCCCGCCTTTCTGGAAGCCGCCGAACAACTCCGCGCCAATCCCCACCTGGCCGCCCGCTGCGCCACCAATGCGCGCGAGTACGCCAAAAACACCTTTAAAATTGAGGACATTGCCTCAAATTTTGAAAACATCTTCACCCCCTAGCACCCATCCGTCATCAGTCACATGAAAGGCAAAGCAGTCATCACCGGAGCCGGCGGCTTCATCGGCGGACATCTCGTCCAGTTTCTCAAGAACCAGGGCTTCTCAGACATCCGTGCGGTCGATCAAAAACCCCTCGACGACTGGTACCAACTCCACGGCAACGTCGAAAACCTGGTGATGGACGTGCAGGGCATCGATGCCTGTCAGTTCGTCTGCCGCGATGCCGAAGTGGTCTACAATCTCGCGGCCGACATGGGCGGCATGGGTTTCATCGAAAACAACAAAGCCCTCTGCATGCTCAGCGTGCTCATCAATACCCACATGCTCATGGCCGCCCGCGACCATGGCGTGAAACAGTTTTTCTACGCCTCCAGCGCCTGCGTCTACAACGGTGAAAAACAAACCGGTTCCGACAATCCCGGCCTGAAGGAAGCCGACGCCTATCCCGCCATGCCGGAGGACGGTTACGGCTGGGAAAAACTCTTCAGCGAGCGCATGTGCCGCCACTTCCGCGAGGACTACGGCATCCAGACCCGCTATGCCCGCTATCACAATGTCTATGGCCCGCACGGCACCTGGGACGGAGGCCGCGAAAAAGCACCCGCTGCCATCTGCCGCAAGGTCATCCAGGCCAAACTCAGCGGCAACCACACCATCGACATCTGGGGCGACGGCGAACAGACCCGCAGCTTCATGTATGTGGATGACTGCACCTACGGCACCCACCGGATCCTCAACAGCGACATCCTCGATGCCATCAATCTCGGCAG
>JAYUWQ010000223.1:0-2059 GCA_043753485.1 bacterium | reverse complement strand
GTTGTTGCTGTCATACATGAACCAGGCATCATCAATTTCAAAGAGTTCCCCCTCTGACCCGTCAGGATAGGCCCGGTCAAAAAAGTCGCTGTCGGTCTGCTCCTGATCATCCCCGATGCGGGGGGCGTCGGCATTGACAATCTGTTGGATAAACTCCGCATCCGGCACTGGATAACCAAAAAGATACAGCATGTGGCGCACCATCCGGTTGTGGAAGCGTGAGGCCCCGGCGGAGTCATTGTCCACCCCTGATTTGGTCCGTTCCCGGAACAGTTGATCGCCCGGCGGCTTCCAGCGGGTGCGGTCCAGGGTATTGGCCGAGGTGCGGGTCCAGGGGCTGCCGCCCCGCCGCAGTTCACAGTTATACAGCACCTCTGTCTCGTTGAAGATCATGGTGGAATTGAACCCGTAGTTGGACATGCGGGGGTGGTTCCAGTCATAGGCCGCACTGAAGCCCGTGGAAGCATTGAGGGCATTCCGGTAATATACGGAAATAATGTTCCGCTGGATCAGGGTGCCCGACAGCACGGAAGGCACCGTATTCGCCACAATCCACATCCCCGGGCGGGTCGCGCCCTGCCGCGGGCATTCGTTTTCCTGACCATTGGTGGCCGCGGCCCTGATGTAAAATTGAGTAATCGCGGCGTTGGCCCGGGCGGGGACCGTGGCGGACCATATCCCGTCACCGGCCCGGACATCGCCATCCGTCCCGCCATCGTTCATGGCCTGAGTGGTCCAGGCCGCATTGATGTTTGTCGAATCCAGCCGTTGCACCAGCGAGACGGCCCCGAGGGGCGTGGCAGAGGAAACCCGGGCCGAAACCACCACCGGCTGGCTGGAGGTTGGCACCGGAGGCGAGTGTTTCATGAAATCCACTTCCGGGGCCGGAACTGCGATGGCCCTTGAATTGGCCGCCCCGGGTGTGCCCAGGTTGTTGGGGACCGGAAAGCGGAACACCCTGCCAAAGCTGCGGTCCCAAGTCTGCGCCACCATCAGCGGCATCCCATACAGCCAGCGGCCTTCGAAGGTCAGGGTCAGCACATCATTGGGCAACAGACCTGTCAGGTCGACCTGGGCCAGGTTCGCCTTGGTGTCGCCGGTGCCCTGACTGATCAGGTGGAAGCCAGGATCCCCCGTGATGGTCGCCCCGGCCCGTGGCAGGGTATCGCTGTCGCTGTGCGTCCCCGTGCAGAGGAATCCGAAGGAACCATTATTGACGCCGGTGCCCGTGTGGGAAGTGGCATCGCCATTGGCGATCATATTCACGGCAGGAGCCGTGGCCTTGCTCAGCTTGATATTCCGCAACAGCACATGCCCGTCCCCTACAAGGTTGATCAGCAGCTCCCGTGAAGTGCTGGCTCCCGGGCCGAGGCCGCGCAGCTCCTTGTAGGTGCCGGTATGGGTAAAGGTTTGGAAAGTGGTTTTGGCAGTTTCATCGCTGGCCCGCCAGGAGGACGGCTGGCTGTTATCCATCGCCGGATTCAGCAACTCCAGGCTGCTGCCCTCGCCTCCGGCCCCAACCGGCCACTGGCCCCCTTGTTTGTAGTCCACCAGATCGGCCAGGTTGCCCCGGGCATCCTCCAGCCGGAGCTTCTCCCCATTGTTGCGCAGACTGCCATTGAAGGGCCCCTTGATTCCGGTCAGCCCGGGATAGTTGGCGGTCATCCACGCCGGGTCTTTGGCCAGGACCAGCCAGGCTCCCGCCGCCAACGTCGTGCCGGCCGGAAAATCATACGAAATCCCGTCGGTGAAGGCCCAGCCTTCCAGGTTCACCGCCGCACCACTTTGGTTATACAGTTCAATGAATTCCCCCTCTTCATGGGCGGAAGGGGGCTTGCCCATGATCTCAGTGATCACCACCGCAGTCTCCCGGTCCGGGTTGTTGGCCGCATCCCGCGTGTCGGTGGCGGTGGCATACCATTCATTCTCCCCGGCGGGCCAGGACTGGACCGACGGGAGCCCCACCCGGCGCTTTACCTTGGTGGCAGCGACGATGTTGTTGGCGGCATCGCTCAGGAACAGCGGCAAATCGCCACCCCCGTCCGTGGGGAAATCCACC
>JAYUWQ010000222.1:0-2060 GCA_043753485.1 bacterium | reverse complement strand
ATTTTCGGCACGGTTCCGGGAAGTCGCTCCGGATCAGGCCCGGCAGTTCGAAGCCGCTCTGGCGGCGCCGTGATGGGGGCTCATTGGCTTGTTGGTGGAATGGGTGGCGGATCGTTTTGCCCGCGCTTCCTTTTACATCAACGCCATCCCGCAGCTCACTCCGCCTTCAGGGCCCAGAGTTGTTTCATGGTGGCCAGATAGGCGGTGCCGTTGGCCATGGTCACGGTGGCGCTGATCGGGGATTTCAGCTCGAGATTGCAGAGGACTTTTAATTCCCTCCCGGCCTTCAGAACGCTGAAGTTCCCTTTGCGGGTGCCGAGGTAGATCCTGCCGTCGGCCACCATGGGGGAGGCCCAGAAGTCGCCGTTCATGGGGTGGGTCCACACGGCGGTGCCGGTGAGGGCGTCGACACAGTGAACGATGCCGTCGGCGTCGGTGGCATAGACGAGGCCGTCGTGGACGGCAGCGGTGGTGAGGGTGTGTTTGCCGAGTTCATAACTCCACAGTTCCTTGCCTTTGGTGGCATCCACACATTTCAGCCAGGACTGGTTCTTGCCCCAGAAGACGTCGCCTCCGCCTGCGATATACACCTTGTCCTGATGGAGGACGGGCATGCCGTAAATGTTGCTGGGACCTTCCTTTTTGTTCTGGGTGAAGAAGTGGACATTGGACTTCGGGGCGGTGGGGTCCATGTCGTATTCCCATCGTTTGGTGAGGGTCTGGACGGCATCTGTGGCCGGGGCGGCGGGCAGGGGATCGAAGGCATAGGTGATGCCATTTCCCCCGCAGAAGAGGATGGTGGGTTTCCCCCCGATCTCCCCAAACGAGGGCGACGACCAGCCGGAGTGGAAGATGTTGGGGGAGATCTTTTCCTCCTCCCGGGCGAGGTAACGTCCGGTCAGCTTGTCCACCACAATCAGGCCGGGGGCGAGGGGACGGCGGATCACGCGGTGGGTGTTATCCACTCCGGTGGCGGTGTTCACATAAAGATTCCCGCCATGGATCAGGATGGAACTGTGGGCTCCGTCGTGGCACCAGATGCCACAGGCTTCCTTCATATCGAGCAGCCAGAGGATATCGGCATCCAGCGGGCCGGGCGTCAGGGCCGGCTCCCCGCGCAGGGCGAGGTGTTTGCCTTCGTCCTGGTAGGGCCCGTCGTTGCCATTGGCCATGCCATGCACATTGAGACAGACCACCTCGCCGCGGTTGGTAACGGTGTAGACGCGGTCGCCTTCTACGGTGCCTTCGGAGGCGATCCCGGTATTCGGCCAGTCCAGATAGTTGTCGTCCTCCAGCTTGGGTACCACCAGCTGCCAGAGCAGGGCGCCGTCCTTTTCATCGAGGCACATGAAGACCCCTCGGTCTCCCTGATGCCGGGGATCGCGGGGATTGGCATTGTTGGTGCCGAGGAAGACCCGCCCGCCGGCGACCACGGGTGTGGAATGGGTCTGGCTGCCCAGCTCGACCACCCACTTCACGTTCTTTTTGGTGGCCGGGTCAAATCCGTCAGGCAGGCCCTGCTCGGCGGACACGGGATTGCGCGACCACGCTTGGCCCCACTGGGGTTGATCCGCGGCGGTGCTGGCCAGCGGCAGCAGCCCCAACGCCCAACCCAAACCGGCCGCGATCTTCCAGGCGGGACGGGTCGCCAAGAGTCTGCCGGAATGGGGAGAAGAGCCATGGGCGGGGAACCGCAGAGGAGTCAGGGAATTCATGGGATGGTTTCTGGTGAGGGAGGCTGGGCGGAAAGGGGTGGCGGATTTCCTCCCGTTCAGAGAGGCCGATCCACCTTAAATACGGGGCGGCTACGGAATCTTCCAGCGGGAGTTCCTCAGACGGGGATTGCCGCAAGGGACGATGTTCCGGAATTCCCGCGGCGGCAGCCCTCGAAGCGCGGCCACCCCCGATCCTGCTTGACGCCAGCCACGCTTTCCGCTGACCTCGCCGGAGTCATGATTCCTCGTTTTACCCTTCGCCCGGTGTGCCGGTTCATTTTCGCAGGAAGTCAGGCGCTCCTCTTGATCCTCACGGGCATGGGTGATTTGAAAGCCCAGCCGCCA
>JAYUWQ010000221.1:0-2061 GCA_043753485.1 bacterium | reverse complement strand
CGGCCGCCTCCATGGGCAGCGCCAGGACTTCGTCCACTGTGGCATTGAACCACGCCCGGGCCAGCCGTTCCGAAAGATCCTCCTGCGGTTCTTCCAGGGTGCCGGTCAGTTGAAACCGGGTCCACAACAGGCCGGTGTCATCAGGGCTGAGGGCGCCCGCATTGCCCGCCGCAGCGGTGAAACGGTCCGCCGTCAGGAAAACCGTCTGTTCCGCCCCCGCCACATAGCGCAGGGTGCCCGGCACGATGCCCAACAGCAGCGATCCCTGCAGCGTGCCGTCCTTGGTGACGTCCACCGCGCCCTTCAGTCTCAGCAGGCCGGGGGCATCGGCCCGCAGTTGCCGGATTTGCCAATCGTCGGCCTGGCGCCGTTCAAACCGGCCGGCCGCTTCCTTGATCTGCATGCGGAGAAACGAGGCATTCTGCGTTTTTTTGGAGATGATATCCAGCAGGGGCAGGGCTTGCAGCATCGCCTCCTTCACCTGGAAATCGCCCGTGGCCTGCACCGTTTCCGGCAGCCGCCAGTCGCCCCGCACGATGGCCTTGGCGGAGGCCACGCCGCTGCATCGTTTCAGCCAGTCTTCGGGCAGCCACCGCTCCAGACTGGCTCCGGCGAGGCGCACATTGAGCCGCAGGTTGCCCGGGGTATTCAATCCCATGGTGCCTTCCGCCGTCAGCACTGCGTCTTCGAGCGTGCCCTCGAGGTGATCAATCGCCGCTTCGTCCGGCCGCAGCGTCGTGCGCAACCGGCTCACCCGCAGCGGATGCGCCATGTCCTCCAATTGCGCTTCCCCATCCCGCGCTTCAATCTCCAAGCTGCCTGGTTTCAGGTTGGGTTTCAGCACGAGGGAAAACCCCCGGCCTTCCAGGGACGGCACGCCCTCGCCAGCTTTTCTGGTAAAATCAAACCGGTCCACCCGGATGGGGCCGAGCTCGGTGCGGTTGGGCAGCCAGCGTTCCCGCCAACCGCCCGGTTTTGCAGCCGAACTGGATCCGGTGGCCGGATCGTCCTGCAAGGCCGGAGCCGGGTCCCGCCCGCCTGCGGAAAAATCCGCGGTGACCTGGGCAATCCTGACCTGCGGCACCCGCCAGACCCGGTCCCAGATGGCTCCGGCATCCACCTCTGCCCGGATGTCGGACAGCGTCAGCCGCCGGAATGCAGCCTGCTCCAACCCGTTCGCCGTGAAGGTCCCGGCATACGCCGCCGAGTCCTGCCAACTGAGCCCATCAATCACGCAGGTGGACTCCAGGGTGCGCCCCGCGGTGGCATTCAGCTGTTGGGTAAACGCTTCACTCTTCAAATACCGCTCCACCCATAACCGGAGCGAAAATACCCCGGCCAGCGCCAGCCCTGCCACTCCCGCCAGGGTCCACCCGATCCGCCGCGTCCACGGATGGCGTGGCCGGTGCCGCCGCAATGTGGGGACGCGTCCAGAGGGAGGAGCAGCGGTCGGCGGGGCAGGGGGTTCATTCATGGCAGTGAGGAATAAGTTGCCTGCTCCCCGCCCGCCGCGCAAGGTCGCTCCGCACCGCTTTGCAAGCTGCCCTGGATTTTTGTGGCGCTCTGTGATGTGCTGCCCCCTCTCCCCTCCCCCCTATGAAATTGCTCCCCCGTCTCCTGCTGCTCTGCCTGGCTCTCTGCACTGTCGCCGCACCGCCCCGCCTCCGCGCCGCCGAGGATTGGCAGTCCGCCGGGCGCGATCTCTTCGCTTCCTACGCCGATGCCATGCAGGGGAAGAACTACTCCACCTTCATCGCCAACTGCGAAAGCAAATCGCGCAGTCTGTTCCGCGAGTTCACCCTCTGGCAGATGGACCTCATGACGGATGACGACCTCATGGGCGTCCTCCCCTACGACAAGGATAATCGCCCGATCCCCCTCAAGAGCCTGCTCGAACTCACCGACGAGCAGTTCTGGGTGCTCTACACCGACTGGATGCGGAAACGCGAACTCGCCCTCGCCGACAAGGCCCGGGCGCTCCAGGGCCAGTCCGGCCTTCCTCTCTACAAGCTCAAGGTGCTAACACGCTACGAGGACACCCTCTACATGGTCGCCGAGCGC
>JAYUWQ010000220.1:0-5046 GCA_043753485.1 bacterium | reverse complement strand
CTGGGCGCGGCCCGGCAGCGGGGGTATCTGGAAGTCGCCACGCCGGGCAAGAAAAACATCAGCCTGATGGATGCCGGTCCCCCGGCGGAAGACGTGGTTTTTTCCCGTGAAGGTGGCCTGCTGGCCAATACCACTCCCGCAGAGCTGTCGATCCTGCCGCCCGTGGCCCCCGGCGCGGTGGTGCGTTATACGCTGGGGCAGACCATTCCCACGGAGATCTCGCCGGTGTATACCGCCCCGTTCTCCATCACGGCCAGCACCACCGTCCGGGCCCGGGTCTTCCTGCCAGGGCGGCTGCCCGGCCCGGTGAGCAGCCGGACGTTCCTCAAGCTGGATCCCACGCTGACCAACTACAACAGCTCCGGATCCGTGTTCACGTCCAATCTGCCGGTGCTGGTGATGGACAGCTTCGGGGTGGCGGTGGACAGCACTACCGATCCTGCGGGAGCCCGTCCTTTCCGTCCGTCCTATTCAGTGATGCTGGCGCCGGATGCCACCAGCGGCCGGACGCGGCTGGATGCCCTGCCGGATTTTCAGGGCCGTTGCGGCACCCACGTGCGCGGCGAGAGTTCCTCGGGTTTCGGCCAGAAATCCTATGCCTGGGAACTCTGGACCAACGAGAACTCGGACAAAGATGCCTCCATCCTGGGGATGCCTGCGGAATCGGACTGGGCCCTGCACGGACCATGGTCTGACAAATCGATGATGCGGAACTATCTGGTCTATTCGACGTTCGGGGAGATGCATCAGGACTGGTTCGCGCCGCGGGTGAAATTTGTGGAAGTGTTCTTCAATCAGGAAGCCAATCAGCCGGTTAGCTATACCGACTACCGTGGGGTCTACCTCCTGGTGGAAAAGATCAAGAGTTCCTCCAGCCGGCTTGGCCTCGAGAAAACCAATCCGCTCGTGACCGACCCCCTGCTGATCCAGGGCGGCTACATCTTTAAAAAGGACAAGGCGAGCCCTGGGTCCACGGCATGGACCACCGCCAGCCAGGGGATCTCCATTCAGAGCGCTGATCCCGAAGCCCTGTCCACGGCCCAGCGGAATTATCTCCAGGGTTATATCAACTCCTTTGAAACCGCGCTCTACGGGGCTTCCTCCACCAATCCTGCCACCGGTTATGCCAGGTGGATCGACGTGCCCAGCTTCATCGACTGGCAGTGGGCGGTGGAAATCTCCAAACAGATTGATGGTTATGTCTTCAGCACCTACTTTCACAAGGACCGCGGAGGCAAGATGAAGGCGGGGCCGCTGTGGGATTTCAACATCTCCCTCGGCAATGCCGACTACGCCGAAGGGGAATTCCGCACCGGCTGGGATTATGATGCCTCCCGGGTGGCCCCCCTCAATGGCAGTCTGTGGTTCCCGCAGCTGCACCGGGATCCCAACTACCGCGTGGCCACGTTCGACCGTTACTGGCAGCTGCGGAATTCGGTATGGAGCACCGCCGCCATCCAGGCGCGGATCGAAGCGGTGTCGGAACTGCTGCGCGACGGCAATCCCACCCCCGTGACCAGCTCCACGCCCCTGAGCGCGCAAAGTCCCGTGATGCGGCAATTCCGCCGCCATGCCCTGCTCGGCATCCGCCATTGGCCCAATCCGGCCGATGCCACCACCCGCACCACCTTCCAGGCGGAAGTGGCGCATCTGAAGCAGTGGATCACCGACCGACTGGCGTGGGCCGACAACCAGTTCCTCCTCGGGAGCACGGCGATGCGCCCGCCGGTCCTGACCAGTGTCAGCGCCGGCAACAGTTCCGTGCAGGTCTCCCTCGCGCCCTTCAGCATGGTGCAGCCTGGCTTCCGGTTTCCTGGTGCCGAGATCCGTTATACCACCGACGGCACCGATCCGCGGCCATCCGGGTATGGCCTGCCCGGAGCGGTGCAGAATGTGACTTTCCTGACCGAATATGGGCAGGGCAGCTGGTTTGTGCCGACAGCCGCCAATGGCGGATCCACCCTCGCCCTCACGGACTGGACCGGGACCGCCGATCCTCCCAATGCCGCATCGTGGACGGCGGGCCAACTGGGCTTTGGTTTCGACACCGGGGTATCCTCGACCACCAACCCGACGCTCTATCATGTCGGCGGCGCGCACCTGAATGACAACACCTGGACCGGAGGAAACGGCAATGTGCAAACCGCCCTGCTGGACACCAACTCCGCCCTGATGGTGCGGGTGCCGTTCACGGTCACGGAGGATCAGCGGAACCGGCTGGTCAGCCTCAAGGCCAAGGTCCGTTATGACGACGGTTTTGTCCTGTTTGTGAATGGCGTCGAAGCGGCCCGGCAGAACATCCTTCCGGCCAGCCCGGCGGTGTGGAATGCCACGGCGGATGCCACCCCCGGGACCTTCACGGATGCTCTGGGAGTCACCGGTGTCACCGTCGATATCTCCCACGTGCTGGGAAATCTGCAAACTGGAACTAACATGCTGGCGGTCCTTGCCCTCAACAAGACCGCCGCGGATACGGATCTCCTCTGCGTGCCCAGCCTCACCGGCAGTCTGGGGGTGAAACCGACAGGCATCAATGCGCCTGCGATCACCTCACCGGTCTACAGTGCGCCGCTGGTTCTTTCCTCGTCTGCGGTGGTGCAGGCCCGCCTTTTTGTGCCGGGAACCGGACTCTGGGGACCCCTCGCCAGTTCCAATTACATAGTCGCCGCCGAACCACCCACCCGGGCGACGCTGGTGGTTTCCGAGATCAACTATGCGCCGCTGCCGCCCACCGCGGCGGAGATCGCGGCAGGCGCCATCGAGGCCAGCGATTTCGAGTTCATCGAGTTCCTGAATACGGGTGCCAACCCGCTGGATCTCACAGGGGTGCGGCTCAGCGGAGCGGTGCAGGAATTCAACTTCACCAGTGGGGATCCCGCGGCCCTGACGCTTCCGCCGGGCGGACGGGTGATCGTCTGCGGCAAACTCAGTGCCTTCCGCGCCCGTTATGGGAACGGGCCCCGGGTCGCCGGTATCTTCACGGGAAACCTGAACAACACTGGCGAGATGATCACCTTGGTTGATGGCAACGGGGCCCCGCTGTGGAGCTTTGCCTATGACGAACAATCGCCCTGGCCGCTCATCAATGAGGGGGGCCGCAGCATCATCCTGACCAATGCCGCCCTGCAGCCGGCGCCGGAACCTGCCCTGGGATCCAACTGGCGGCCAGGCCCCGCGCCGGGAGGCGATCCTGGAACGGCTGGCAGCCAGCCTTTCACCCTGGTGGCGGAGGCGGATGATGACGGGGATGGGGTGCCCAACCTCGCTGAATATGCCTTCGGAACCAATCCGGCGGACGCGGGCTCCAGCCGGGCCCTGACGGTTTCCGCCGATCCTCCGGCGCCTGGTTTCTCCCCGGTGCTCCGCTTCGAAATCCCGGTGGGCCTGAATGCGGACGGATACCGGGTGGACATTCAAAGCAGCACCAACCTCAGCACTTGGGCCGCCGCCGTGCCCACCCCGGTCAATCAGGGCATCCGCTTCGGAGCAGATGGGCAGGCCTCGTCCCTCTGGGAAATGCCGGCGGCCCCCACCGGCCCGCAGGTGCCGCGGTTCTTCCGGGTCATTATCACCAAACCGTAGTTCTACTGCCTGGCTTCCGGCGCGCCCAAGGGCGCGGCGCGCCGGGGCTACAGGATTTCCCCTGGTTGGACTTTGGTGGCTGCGGGGTATTTGCCAACCCAGGCCGCGGCGGTGCTGGCAATGGCTTCAACCTGGGCGGCGGCGGCGCCGGTTTTGTGGGAGCCGGCCTCGAAGAGTTCGTCGAGGCGCGCGCGGGTGGTTTTGAGACGGCTGTCCTTGGCAAGCCGGTCGAGCAGATTGTTGACGGTGGTTTTGCCGTCGCGCAGATCGCGCACGGTGGCGACGGCATGCTCCTTGATGGCTTCGTGCGCGGTCTCGCGGCCGACTCCGGCTTTGACGGCTTCCATGAGGAAGGTGGTGGTGAGCAGGAAGGGCAGGTAACGTTCGGTCTCGCGGGCGATCACGGCGGGGAAGACTTCCATCTGCTTGAGCACGGTCAGGGTGGTTTCAAGAACGCCGTCGATGGCGAAGAACGCGTCCGGCAGGACGATGCGGCGGACCACGGAACACGAGACATCGCCTTCATTCCATTGGTCGCCCGCAAGGCCGTGTGCCATGGTGACGTGGCCTTTCAGAATGGTGTGGAAACCGTTGATGCGTTCGCAGGAGCGGCTGTTCATCTTGTGGGGCATGGCACTGGAGCCGGTCTGGCCCGGCGCGAATCCTTCGCTGGCCAGTTCGTGTCCGGCCATGAGACGCATGGTTTTGGCGAAGCTGGAGGGGCCGCTGGCGAGATCGCAGAGGGCACAGACGACGCGGGCGTCGAGGCTGCGGGGATACACCTGTCCGACGGCAGTGAACGCGGAAGGCAGGCCGAGGTGGTGGGCGACTTTGTTTTCGAGGGAGGCGACTTTGGCGAGGTCGCCGCCAAACAGATTGATCTGATCCAACTGGGTGCCGGTGGCGCCTTTGAGCCCGCGGACCGGGTAGCTGTGGAGCAGTTGCTCAAGGCTGGTGAGGCTGCCGATCAATTCCTCGGCAAACATGGCCAGACGTTTGCCCAGGGTGGTGGGCTGGGCAGCGACGTTGTGAGTGCGGGCGGTCAGGATGATGTCCTTGTTTTCCCGGGCGCGGTCTGTGAGGGCGTTCAGGGTGGCGACCCCTTTGACAAGGATGACGTGGAGGGACCGGAAGATCTGCAGTTGTTCGACATTCTCCGTGAGATCCCGGCTGGTCATGCCTTTGTGGATGTGCTCGTGGCCGGCCAGTTCGCAGAATTCGTCGATCCGCGCTTTGACATCGTGCCGGGTGGCCCGCTCGCGGCGCATGATGGCGGCGATGTCGATGCTGTCGCGGACGCGCTGGTAATCGGCGATGGCGTCGGCCGGGATGTCGAGGCCGAGTTCACGCTGGGCCTTCATCACTGCGATCCAGAGTTCGCGTTCGAGGCGGACTTTCCCTTCCGGGGACCAGATGCCGGTGATGGCGGGCGAGGCGTAGCGTTCAGCGAGGACGTTGGGGATG
>JAYUWQ010000219.1:0-2062 GCA_043753485.1 bacterium | reverse complement strand
CTGAAACTGGCCGGGCCGGAGGGGAGCCCGCGCACACCACAGCCTGACGAAACCTTGCCCGAGGCCGGGCAAAGCCTCCCGATCGTATCCGGGGTACGGCTCACGGGGCTCCAGGCTCCGCACCTCGAGGTGGCGGCGCTGCTGCCGTGGGCGGCCACCGGGAAGACCGATCTGACCCTGGGCAGCCTGCAGGCCGGGGAAGGCGTGGCCTTTGGCATGGAAGGGCTGCGGCTCGATCAGGCTTCCGCCAGTTTGCCGCACGGAGCCCAGTTGCCCCAGCTCGCCATCGCTGCCAGTCTCAACGCGGGGACACCGAGATTGGATCTCCTGACATTTTCCGGGGCGGACATTCCAGATGCAGCAGGCCTGGCGCGGGCGCTGGGCCTGGAAGTGGCGGAAAATCCCGCCATTTCCTTCAAGGCCGGCGGCCAGTTCCGCGATCTCGTGGTTTCCGGCAGTCAGCCGTCCTCTGCGGCGGAGCAAACTCTGACTCTGGACGATCTGAAGCTCGATCTGCCCGGACAGGGCCAGGCTTCCGCGACCCGCCTGACCCTGACGGCCATTCCGGATGAAATAACCACCGCAAGACGGCTGCGGTTAGTCGAATTGAACGCTCCGCAGGCGGAATTCCTCCTCACCTCAATCCAGGAGGGATTGAACGGATCGCCTGCCCCGGCCAGCGGGACGAGCCCCAAAACCTCCGGGCGCCCCGCGTGGGAAGGGTGGACGGCAGACCGGCTCACCATCACGGACGGAACTGTCTCCGCCACCCTGCCGCAGGTGGGTGGGTCTAAAGTCACCACCGCTGTGACGGTGAGCACCGTGGCTCCGCAGGACACAGACATCTCCCCTCACTATCAAATCATCCTGACCCAACCGCAGTTGGCGCATCCGGATCTGCCGGACCAGCCGATTGCCCTAGCCGGAGCCATCCAACTCACGGCGTCGGCGGCCGGGCTCTGGCAAAAACGTGAGATCGATTCCCTGACTCTGGCGGGATCGCGGATTCAGATTGGGGAAGCTCTCTTCCGTTTGGTCAATGCCCTGCCCCCGCCGCCGGCTCCACCCGTCACCTCCGCTGTTACCCCGCCGCCCTCGCAGAAATCCCCGCCATGGCGGCTGCGGAGCGTAGTGCTGGATGACACCCTGATCCAACTTGATCACCTCGGCGATGGCCGCCGGCTGGATATTCCGGTCAAACGTCAGGAATTCCAGGATCTCCCGCTGGACTCCACCGCCCTCGCCGCGGTGGACCGGCTGTATAAAATTGAGGTTCCCAACATTACGTTGTACAACCCGTTCTCCGCGGGACAAAAAGTGGCGGTGCTGGACACCAATTACATTCAATTCACGCCCTCCGGCCTGATGCAGCGGCGGTTGGAACGGGTGGATCTGATGTTGCCTTCGCTCTACGCCGGCCAGCCGTTGTTTGATTTTGTGGACGCCACCCGCAAGCGTTTTGCCGGGCTGGCTGCCCTGCCCCCGCCGCGGCCCCAACCGATGCTGGTCGATGCCGGATCCGATAGTGCCACCGTGCTGAGCGCGATCGCCAGCGTGACTCCTTCCACCAGCTCCAAGGCCGCCGCCTGGCATATCCCTTTTTTCACCGAAAGCGGCAAAGTGTTCGTCGCTCCCAAGGGGTTTCCCTGGCCCAATCTGCCGGTCATCCCCTTCCGCAATGCGCGCGATGCGTCAGGCCAGCCCCTGCCTTTTCTGCTCAAGGGCGAAAGTTTTCACGGGGAACTCGCGATCGAGCCCGGCTGGTATGACTTCCCGGAATACAAGGTCCGGCTGCGCCTGAGCGACCGCGGCCGGATTGTGTTCAACACCCCCCAACGGGACAATGATAACAACCTGACCGAGGTCTTTGAAAACAATACTCTGATCTTCCGCCAACTCCAGATCGATGACGCCTGGCTTTCCATCACCTATGATGCCCGGGGCATCTATGCCCGCTTCGGCGGCCATACCTGCGGGGGCACCCTCAACGGAGGATTCAACCTCTATCTCGACGAACTCTATACCTGGGACGCCTGGGCCTCGCTCGGTGACATCGGCATGC
>JAYUWQ010000218.1:0-5052 GCA_043753485.1 bacterium | reverse complement strand
CCAGCAGCAGGGAAACGGCGAGGCCGGATGATCTCCAGAGTTGCGGATAGTTCATACAAGTGTATATTTTAAATTGTATTGAGAAAAGTTCAATAAGTTTGCTCATTTTTCTAAAATTTTTCCATTTTCCCTCTGGTGGATACGAATTCTTTGGCTGTTCGGCCCATCTTCTACGTCCGTTTGGGAGTGGCGCTGCTCAGTTTTACCGGATTTTGGGTGTGTTTGGCGCGGGTGGAGAGCCCGGTGGCGGTTTCTCTGAAAGGGCAAGCTCTATCCCGGATTGATCCGGTCAGCCCGGCAGCCGCAGGTTCGCCGGTGCCGGAGGCGGTGCCCGATCCTGCGGAGGGGGCGCGGCCGGAACTTGAGCCTGTGGTGATGATTGATCCCGGGCATGGCGGATTGGATGGCGGCACCGTAGGGAATGGGCTCCTCGAAAAGGATTGGACGCTAAAGATCGGGCTGGCATTGGCGGCGGAATTGCGGGCCAGGGGACACCAGGTGGTCCTGACGAGGGAGGCTGATGATACCTTGCCTCTGATGGATCGTCCGGCGGTGGTGAATGCCGCGCCCCGGCTGGCCTTGCTTTCGATTCATTTCAACGCCGGCACTGCGGATGCCAGCGGGGTGGAAACCTGGTATTCCTGGCCCAAAAAACCGGAAATCATGGCGAGGCTGCACGATGCCGCGGGAGTGCCCGTGGCGGGAGTGCTCCCGGATGACGGGCAACGGCTGGCGCTGGCCATCCAGGCCGCAGTGCAAAGCGCGACGGGCGCCCGGGACCGGGGAATCAAGAACCGGGAGGATCTGGCCATGACCAGCCGGACGATTTGTCCAGCGGTGCTGATTGAGTGTGGTTTTCTGTCCAATGCTGCGGAGAGCCGGAAAATCCAGGAGGTGGGATACCGCAAAAAAATGGTGCAGGGGATTGCCAATGGATATGAGTCCTGGCTCAAAAACCGATGGACGGCTCGGGCAATACCGGTGGTGGTGGCCCCTCCGTCAGTGACCTCGGGGGCCGATGCGGAGCATTGAGCGGGGACGGTCACCCGTCCATGGGTCGCCGGCCGGCCGAAGCGGCCAACATGGCGCGGGAGGCTTGAAAAGCCTTCCAGCAATTCATCAGGAGAAAGCCCACCATCAAGGTGCTGAGCACGCTTTGGGTGTAATAAAAGAGAACCACCATCAGGCCCACCCCGCCCACCAAGCCGATTCCGGAGGCAATCAGCAGCGCTTTGGCGTAACCGAGCTTGAACCACAGCAGAGCTTGCAGTATCTGACCGCCGTCCATTGGATAAATCGGCAGAACGTTAAAAACGAGCAGGAAAATGTTTATATACTGAAGGATATAGGCGAAGACCTTGGCGTCCCTGCTCGCGTCCTGCGGCAGACCATAACGGAAACCGAGCCATAAGACCGGAATCAGGGCCAGATTCACCAAGGGCCCCGCGGCGATGCTCCACAGGTGCGCGCCGGGACGCGGCGGAGCTTTTACGTAAGCAATCCCCCCAAAGGGCCAGAGCAGGATATTGTCCGATGTCCCGCCGACCTGACGGGTGGCGAAGGAGTGGCCAAATTCGTGCAGCAGGACGATGGCAAAAAGCGAGACATACTGGGCGATCGCCCAACCCAGATGCTCGTAAGTGTCGCGCTGGCGCTCGATCTGCCACATGGCGACCAGCAACCACGACCAATGGAGCGACACTTGGATATCTTTGAATTTGAAGAGGGGGAAAGCTCCCTGTTGCGGGTGGGGGACGGACATGAGGACATCCTGACGTCCATTCGGAGGACTGCAATCGCCCAGCGGCCGGCTGGACACCTGGCTCATTCCCAGCAAATGCGCTTGCGGAGCGGTGGTTCGGTGTTATCGGCGACACTCCCCGGCTCTGCCGCTCATCCTGTCCCTCTGCCATGACTGCCGACCTCTGTCCGCTTCCTGCTCCGGAACCCGGTGCTGCGCAGCGTCTTTCCCCGGTTTCCCGAAATATGAAAAGTGATCTCATCGACAAAGCGGCGAAAGTAATTCCGCATCCTCCGATTCTCATCAACCTGGTTTCCCGCCGCGTCCGTCAACTGAATCAAGGCCGCGCCCCTCTCATCAACACCGCCAACTATGGTCCCCGCCTTGGACAAGGCGATATTGCTCTCATTGAAATCATCGAAGGGCTCATCACGGCGGAGATGCTGACTTCGGAAGAAGCTGTCTAAGCTGCGTTTTTCAACGGAGATATCGTGCTCCCCTGAGTCCTGCGCTACCGGTATCCGGGGCGGTTTGATCCCGTGCCTGCTTCCTGCCATGAACGCTGAAATCGCCAACAACAAGCGGGCGCTCCACGAATACACCATTCTTGAAACCATCGAGGTGGGCGTGGAGTTGAAGGGGACGGAGGTGAAATCCGTTCGGAATGGCAAGATCAACCTCCGGGATGCTTTCGCCCGGGTGGAAAACGGTCAATGTCTGCTCTATGGGCTGGATATCCAGCCCTATGAAAAGGCCAGTTGGAGCCAGCATGAACCCCGGCGGGTCAGGCGTCTGCTGCTGCACAAAAAGCAGATCATGCATCTGTATGGGGTCTGCCAGGTCAAAGGGCACTCCCTTGTGGCCCTGCGGGCCTATTGGAAAGGCAGCCGGGTAAAACTCGAATTGGGTGTCGGCAAGGGCAAGATCTCCTCCGATAAGCGGGAGGACCTGAAAAAGAAGGAATCCCAGCGTGAAATGGCCCGGGAGATTTCACGGTTCAACCGGAAGTGAGACCGGGACCGGATAGGACAACGGGATCGAGGGCTGATGGAATTCAGGAGGTTGGTGGATCGAACCGGGCCAGCGGATGACCTGCATTTCATGAAGCCCGGGCTTGAAAGATGAACTCCCCAACGAATACTGATAATTATTGCGCCGTAAAATAGCCAATGAGATTGGCTGCAACATCAACCCTTCCTATTTCCTTGATCCAGAAACTAAAATCCCTCGAATCATCCGGACGGCGTATCCGGGTTGGCATTGTCGGCTGCGGAGCCATGGGCACCGGAGTCGCGCTCCAAGTGTCCCGCGCGCCCGGGATGGAGGTTGTGTTTGTCAGCGATATTCTGGACGAGGCGTTGGCCCGTGGCGTGGCGGCCACCGGACGGGCCGGGGTGGCAGTGACGGATGTCACCAACGTTCCGGCAAAGTCCAGCGGCGAAGTCTATGTGGTGCGGGATACCCTGGGGTTTCTTCAGGCGGATAACGGAGTGGCCATTGACGCCATCGTGGAATGCACCAACACCATCGCCATCGCGGGCCGTTATTGTCTCGCCGCGATTGCGCGCCGCGCCCATGTCATTCTGATGAATGCAGAAGTGGATCTGGCGCTTGGCCGGCTGCTGGTGTATGAAGCGAAAAAGCAGGGGGTGATCGTGACCAGCGATGCCGGCGATCAGCACGGGGTGCTGGCCACCATGATCGATGAGATTGAGCTTTGGGGCTTCCGGATCGTCCAGGCGGGCAACATGAAGGGGTTCCTGAACCGCTATGGCGATGCTGCCGGCGCACGCCCCTGGGCGGAAAAACAGCGCCTCAGTGTGGTGCAGACGGTTTCCTACACCGATGGCACCAAGATGAATATCGAGCAGGCCCTGATCGGCAACTATGCGGGTCTGATTCCTTTCCTCCCCGGGATGCAGGGGCCGAAAATTTCGGATCTCCGGGAGGTGCTGGATGCCTTTGATTTTGACCAGTATGGGGAACAGGGCCGCGTGGATTATACGGTGGGAGTGCCTTGGCCGGGCGGCGGAGTTTATGTCGTTGGTTACTGCGATGACGAACTGCAAAAATTCTATCTCAATTACTACAAAGTCTCCTCCAAGGGAAACTACCATCTATTCTTCCGTCCCTATCACCTCTGCCATCTGGAAACCCCGCGGGCCATCGCCCAGGCCTATTTTGATGCCCGGGCGGTAATTGAGCCCTCCCGTCACCGGCTGAACGATGTCTTCGCCTACGCCAAGCAGGATCTCGCCGCCGGCACCCGGATCGAACACGGCATCGGCGGGGATGAATTTTACGGCCTGGTGGACTCCATTGCCCACGCCGGACCGGAAGGGGTGCCGGTTTGTTCCCTCGAGAGCGAAGGACAAGGGGCCGGAGCGAAAATGGCCGTCCTGCGGAAAGCCTATCGAAAGGATGAACCCATCCGCCTCAGCGACCTCGAGTTGCCGGATACAGACCTCATCCGCATGAGGCAGGCCCAGGCCGCGCTGGGTTGATCTCCGATTCCGGAAAGCCCGCCGCCCGGCGGGGGCTGCTGCCGGAATGCTGTCAGGGCAGGGACAGGCGGGATCGGTCGTTATGATCAGGGCTTGGTAGCCATGGGAAATCCCGGCACCCGGAGTTCCCCCAGTGCGGTGGCGAGGAGCCGGGCACTGAAAGCCGCGCCATCCGGACCGGTGTGGGTGTGATCCTTCGGGAAAAACATCTTCACCGGCGCGGGACCCATTTTGTCATAGGCATCCGCGATCCGTTCTGTCAGATCGATAAATGGGGTGTTGGTGGCCTCCGCGGTGGCTTTGGCCATTTCAGTCCATGGGCCATTGCGGCGCTCCACTTTGCCATCCCTCCATTCATTCCGCACCGTGATACCGAGGACCACAGGCAGGGCTCCTTTGGTTTTTGTTTCCGCGATCATCTTCCGGAGATACCACCCGTAGGTGTGCACCGTTTCGGGTTGGCCGGTCAGCTGGTTCTGAATAACCTCGGTTTCCTCGCCCACGCTGCGGAGCGAACCCCGGGCCCGGGAGTCATCATTGATGGGGCCCGCATCGTTATGCCCGAATTGGATGAGCACCCAGTCACCCGGCTTCAGTTCGGCCCGCAGGCGCTCCCACAATCCTTCTGTGACATATGTCCGGCTGCTCCGGCCCCCCCGGGCGCCATTGATCAGATTCACCTGCCGGGCATCCAGCAGGGTGAGCAATGGTTCGCCCCAACCGGTTGCGGTGGGCGATCCTTTGGCCGCAGTGGAGTCGCCGGCAATCCTGACACTATCTGCCCTGATCCTGGGAGCGGCCCCGCCT
>JAYUWQ010000217.1:0-5052 GCA_043753485.1 bacterium | reverse complement strand
GGTTTCCAGCAGGTTCAGGATCTGCGCGACATGCACCCCGCCGGAACTGGGCGGGGGGAAACCGATCACTTCCAGCCCCCGGTAGGTGGAACGCAGGGGTTGGCGGGTTTTGACTTGATAGGCCGCGAAATCGGCGGCGGTCATGATCCCGCCGTGCTGCTGCATCCACTCACCTGTTTTTCCGGCGAAGGGACCGCGGTAAAACCAGCCCGCCCCTTCACGGGCGATGGAGCGGTAAGTCGCGGCCAGGTCGGGCAAGTGATGTTTGCCGCCGGTCAGGGGGGCCAGCAGCACGGCGGCCGTGGCCGGATGTTTTTCGATCACACCACGCCACTGTTTCACCCGGGCGGCGAAACCGGCATCGGGCACAAACCCTGCTTCCGCGACCTTGGCGGCGCCCTCGAAGGCGCGGGCGAGGGGGTGTTTCCCGACGGTGCGGGCGGCTTCATCCAGCGCGGCCAGCCAGCCGGGCACCGCCGCGGCGAGGGGGCCTTCCTGCGAGAGGGCGGGCTGGGCTTTGCCGTCCCGGACAAACAGATCGCGGGTGGCCGCGGCCGGGGCTTTTTCGCGGCCATCCAGGGCGAGAAAAGTGCCGTCCGGTTTCCGGATCAACAGAAAACAGCCGCCTCCGATGCCGGAATTGTGTCCATCCACCACCCCGAGCATGGCGGCGGCCGCGATCGCTCCATCCACCGCGTTGCCGCCGGACTTCATGGCCTCCAGCGCCGCTTCCGTGGCCAGGGGATGGACGGTGGCGGCATAACCATGGCTGGCCGCCCGGACCGGAGTCAGGACCAGAAAAAGCAGCCAACCGGAAAGGTAAAGTCGGATCATCCGGCAGCATGCCCCACCGGGCGCCGCGTGCCAGAAAATCTTTCGCCACGCCACCCCCCAGCCCTTCCGCCGCAGGTTATTCCTTGCTCTTCAACTGCGGGAACAACACCACATCCCGGATGCTCTCGCTCCCGGTCAGCAGCATCACCAGACGGTCGATCCCGATCCCGATGCCCCCCGCCGGCGGCATGCCGTGCTCGAGGGCCAGGAGAAATTCCTCATCAATGTTCTGCGTCTCCTCCCCGGCCTGGTGTTCCAAGCGCGAGCGCTGCACGATCGGGTCGTTCAGCTCCGAATAACCGGGGCTGACTTCCACTCCATTGATGATCAATTCGTAAACATCCACGATGGTCCCATCGGCCGGGTTTTGTTTGGCCAGCGGCACCAGTTGGGACGGCACATGGGTGACAAAACACGGGTTGAATTGTTTCTCCTCGATCCGCTTTTCAAAGACCTGCTGGGTGACCTCGTGGTCTTCCATCTGCGGGGAAATCTCCACGCCCATCTCGTGGCATTTTTCGCGGCGCTGTTCCGGGGTGTAGTCCCACCACAACGGATCCACCCGGCAGAGGAGGTCACGATAAGGGGTGCGCTGCCACGGGCGGCTCAGGTCGATGGTGCGGGTCACCTCGCCCTCCTCGTTTTTGTGTTCGATCACGAGGGTGCCGCAGAACTTCATGGCCAGGTGACAGATCATCTCCTCCACCATGTCGGCCATCACTTCAAAATCCCCGAAAGCTTGGTAGGCTTCCAGCATGGTGAATTCCGGATTGTGCCGCCGGCTGATGCCTTCATTGCGGAAATTCCGGTTCAATTCAAACACCTTGGTGAACCCGCCGACCAGCAGCCGCTTCAAATAAAGCTCCGGCGCGATCCGCAGGTAGAACGGCTGCCCGAGGGCATTGTGGAAGGTCTCAAACGGACGCGCCGCCGCCCCACCGGCGACTGCCTGCAGCATCGGGGTTTCCACTTCCAAATAATCCCGCTCGCCCAGCCAGCGGCGGATTTCCGCCATGATTTTGCTCCGGGTCAGGAAAACCTCGCGGCTCCGTTCGTTCGACATCAGGTCCAGATACCGCTGCCGGTATTTGATCTCGCGGTCGGCCACCCCATGCCATTTGTCCGGCATCGGACGCAGGGCTTTGGACAGCACCGTCAGCCCTTCCACCTTGATGGACGGCTCCTGCGTCTTCGTCAAAAACGTCCCGCCCCACACTCCGACCCAGTCGCCGAGGTCGATGCACTCCTTGAACATGGTGAAGGTTTCCTCCGGCACATTCTTCGCATTGAAGAAACACTGGAAGCGCCCGCCGATGTCGGCCACATCAAAAAAAATCGTCTTCCCCATGTCCCGCAGCGCGGTGACCCGGCCCGCCACGCGCACGTCCATTCCTTCGGCAAAAACCTGCTGCAAAACCCCCGGCGCGTGGGTGATGTCGAACTTCCCGCCAAACGGCTCGTGCCCCAATTCCCGCAGGCGCGCCAACTTCTTGCGGCGGATCGCGAGGAGTTCACTCTCATCGGGAGGCGTCACAGAGGCAGGATCGATCGGGGCATTCATGGGGCGGCAGACCTGCCACAGCACGGGCGGATTGCAAGAGGCGGCGGGGAAGGGAAGGGCGGTGGGGGAATTCACCAGGCTTGCGCCGTGGGAGCGGAACCGATACCAAGAGTGCGTTATATAAACGCCATGTTTGCCCGACTCCTTCCCGCCGCCCTGTTCCTGACCTTGCCCGCCCTCGCCGTCCGGGCTGCCGGGCCGGTGCCGCCCTCGCTCTTCACGTTATCCGATCCGACTCTGGAAGTGACGGTCTGGGCGCATTCGCCGCTGTTTTTCAATCCGACGAATATCGACATCGACAAGGACGGCTGCATCTGGGTCGCGGAAGGGGTGAACTACCGGAAGCATTTTGACCGGAAACCCGAGGGCGACCGCATCATGGTGCTGCGCGACAACGACGGCGATGGGAAGGCGGATGAATCCTGGCCGTTTGTGCAGGAACCGTTTTTGCGGGCTCCGCTGGGCGTGGCGGTGATCGGGAACAAGGTGGTGGTGAGCATGGCCCCGGACCTGGTGGTTTACACGGACAAGGACGGCGACAAAAAATTCGATCCCGCCAAAGGCGATACCCGCGAGGTGCTGCTCACCGGATTCAACGGCCGGAATCACGACCACAGCCTCCACAGCGTCACCGTCGGTCCTGACGGAAAATGGTATTTCAGCGCGGGCAACTGCGGGGCGAAATTTACCGACAAATCCGGCAAAACCTTCCGGATCGGGTCCAAACAGAACACCTCATGGTGGCCGAAGGATCCGAACCTGCCGGACGGCGATCCCAATGAAGTCGCCGGGCAGAAAAGTGATGACGGGAAGGTGTATGTCGGCGGGTTCATCGCCCGCATGAATCCGGACGGAACCAACGTGGAAATCCTCGCGCACAACCTGCGGAATTCCTACGAAAACTGCATCACCAGCTTCGGCGATATCTTCGCCAGCGACAACGACGACCAGCCCGCCTGCCGTGTCTTCGGCGTGCTGGAAGGCGGGAATTATGGATTTGCCAGTACCGATGGCTCGCGCCCCTGGCAGGCCGACCGCCGGCCGGGTCAGGACATCAAAACCGCGACGTGGCGTCAGGAAGATCCCGGGGTGGCTCCGGCCGGTGATGTCTACGGCGGCGGCGCGCCCACCGGCTGTGTCTTCTATGAAAACGGCGCGTTGGGCGAACCACACGAAGGCACCCTGCTCGTCTGCGAATCGGCCCGGAACACCATCTTCGGTTACAAACCCCAGCCGGACGGTGCGGGCTGGAAGCTGGAACGCTTCGATTTCCTGACCACCAACAAGGAAGGCAAAATCATCGGCACCGACTCCACCGGCGGCAACCAGACCGCCAAAGCCGACGACACCAAAACCCTCTTCCGCCCCTCCGACATCGCGGTCGGCCCGGACGGCGCGCTTTACATCTCCGACTGGTATGACCCCCGCACCGGCGGCCACGCGGATATGGACGACAGCGTGTCAGGAACCATCTACCGCGTCGCGCCCAAGGGCTTCAAATCCGTGGTGCCGAAGTTCGACGTGGCGACGGTGGACGGGGCGATCCAGGTCCTCAGGAGCCCGGCGGTCAATGTGCGGGGACTCGCGCAAAGTGCTGTTCAGAGAGAATTTGGAAACTCTGAATCTGAAGACAGGCTAATGGGGGCCAAAGCTGATATCAATGGACTCGTGGGAGCGAGGTTTTACCGGCCTTCTGTGTTTGGCGGGAACAAGCTCACCCGACGCAGTGGAAATCAGAACATGCACCCATTTCTGTTGAATCGAATGGTTTCAAGAGTTGCCCATGATGTTGGATTCGTGGATGGCTCCTATTTTGCCGAAGCGCCGACTATTGACTCACTGGTTAAGGATGCCTTGAATTTGACACCCTCCCAGCCTTTGGATTTGGCAAACTGGACGCTTGCCTGCCAAGGGCTTGACTTGGCAATAGGTGGAGGCGGAGAACAGAATCAGAACGATGTCCCGGGACGATGGGATAACAAGTGCGGTCCTGTTTATGACAAGCTGCTGGCCCAAATCGGCGATCCCGATCCCCTGAAGTGGGTTAGAAAATTCGCCACGCTCGCATGGCTGCTGCACCCGCCGCAAAGCATCCCCGCGTTCAAAACCCGCGCCCTTTCCCCGGCTCTGCCGCTGAAGGCGCGGAAGGACGCGTTGACGGCGATTGGTTATAACACCGGGGCGGACGCGGCGCAGGCGATGCTGGCGGTTGCGGAATCCTTGGGTTCCAGCGTGCCCGCCGGCACGCCGGAGGCGGCGGTGAAGGATACCGCGCTGTGGTGGTTGCTGAGCCGGAAGGACAATGTCTGGAAGGACTACGGCCTGGCCGCCGCGTTGAAGGAAAAAGGGATTTACGATCCGGACAAGATCGTCCTGACGGCGGTGAGCCTGCCGGACCCGCCGCCCGCCGCCTTCACGGTGGAGGACGCGCTGAAGCTGACCGGCGATGCCACGCGCGGTGCAGGGGTGAGCCAGCGGTGTTACATGTGCCATCAATTCGGCAACAACGGAGCCGAGTTCGGACCGGAGATGACGACGTGGGGCCGCACCCAGGGCACGGAGGTCATTTTGCGCAGCCTGATCGACCCGGGCGCGGACGTTGCCCACGGCTTCGAGGGCATGAGAATCGAAACCACCGACAACCTGCAGATCGACGG
>JAYUWQ010000216.1:0-2063 GCA_043753485.1 bacterium | reverse complement strand
AAAATTTCTCCAGCATCGGCAGGCGGACTGATTCCGGAATGTTGGTTTTGATCCAGGCTCCGGCGGCTGCAGGATCTTTCATCGCCCACTCTCCGGTCAGGCGCTGCCCTGCCCCTGACTCGGCAAACCAGGGTTCACTGACAAACGGCAGCATGGCCTCGGCCCGCTGCGGCGCGGGGATTTGAAACATGGACTGCAGCAGCGCCCCGGCCGCATGAGCCTGCACTCCCGGGATCTCCGAGGCGGGGGTGGTTTTCAGGGATTCGATCCATGCCGTGGCCGCGCCGATCCCGCCATTCGTCAGATGCTGCTGCACCATGATCCCGGCAAACTGCACCCGTTCCCCGGCAGGGAATAACTGCACGCTCCTCCACGCATCCGCCGGATCCTGCCGCGCCAATCCCGCGATCAAGGGCTGGGCCAGCGATTCCCGCAGATTGCCCTCCGGCAGCTTATTCCACCAGGCCACCGCGGCCGGCCCTTGTTTTCCTGACCATTCCGCCATCGCCTCCAGCTGCCAGCCATTCGGATGGAAAGTCACCTTGTTGTCGTTCTGGAACATCCGGTCCATTGCCGGCTCGCCCTCCACCGCCACGCAGTGCTGGATGAACAACTCATACTCCCGCGGAAACAAGCGGCCCTGCTGATCGTGCGCCCGGAACGCGGCGATCACAGACTCATGGTCCTCCGGAAGATAGTGTTGGAAAAATGCCGCAAATGCCGCCAACCGCGCCGAGGGACTGGTGAGGCCCAGCACCTGTTGCACCTGCCGGGTGATCGCCGCCTGCCGCGCCGCCCCGTTCCTGGGAAGATCGTCCCAACTCCAGTCCACGCCCCGTTCCTTCCGGGAGACCTTCCCCACCCCAACGCTGGCTGCACCCGGACGACCCTCCACCCGCTCCCCCACGGGCCGCCTGGCCTCCGGCCCCCTCACTTCCGCTTCCGGGGAAAGACTGAGCCGTCCCATGCCAAACCCCGCGGCCCCCACCACTGCAAGAGTGGTCCATCTTGGCCAAACGGCAGGAGATAGCATTTTCATGTTGGCGAATTACACTGACATCCCACCGGATGTCACGCACAATCCCTGCAAATCCCCCGCTTCCCCACCACAATATTCCAACCATTCCGCCGGTCATCCTGACGCCACCGCGCTTACCCCGGCAAGACAGAGTGAATGCATCCGCCTGGAAAAGGCCCGGCCGGACGGCCGGGCGCCTACCATCTGATCCGGACATCAGATGGCAGACGGGGTCTAATCCATTTAAATTTGGCCGGATGCCACTGGATGCTGGCAGCCTTGATCGCCCCGGCATTGTGTTAGCATCCACAGGGTCCGCCATCCAGACCGACATCGATCGTATCGTCAGCCCCATTGAGACTTTCGCATCTGGTGTTCACCCTACCGGGACGCGGCTCCTGCCTGCGCGGCTTGAATATGGACCCTCCCAGACCAGGGAGATGGTGACGATTTCGTCAGTCGAAATCGAGGTTGGCGTACAGCGGGCTCCCCAGGTCGCCATTCAAAAGGGAACCCGACCCCGGCGCCATACCTATCACTTGGCAGCTCCGCTCCGCTGCAATGGCCGCTCTTCAAGGAGACTTCCGGCTATGTTTGATCCAGCCTGTATCCCCATGAACGACGTGCAAAAGCAAATCACCCGCCCCCCTGCCACGGAGCCAAGGCAGGTGGCGCTGAGCGGAGATCGTTGACAGACCGGAGTCAGGAAGCCCCGCCTTCCGCACTTCAAATTCTTTGCCAGGCGGTCCGCCATCAAGGCAATGGCGGCGTCACGACGCGGTAGCCGCGGAAGCCGCTGCCCTGGGGACGGGGGTCTGTCACCAGCACGGATGGACGAAGCGCGGGATCGGCCGGAATATCCGTGAGCTTCTGCCAGGAGTCGGGCGCCAGCGTACCGGAGACCAATACGGTGTAGGCTTTGTTCGCCAGGGCCTCGAACCGGATCTCCACCCCACCGGCAGGAAGCCGGGTGAGGGAATCGACCCCGAAGATACTCACAGGATTTTTGGGGGCGGTGCCGGCGAGGAATTCGTCAAGATTGCTG
>JAYUWQ010000215.1:0-2066 GCA_043753485.1 bacterium | reverse complement strand
CCTTTACCATGGCCATATCATAAAGTCCGGTCCGGTGATTCGTCCCGCCGCCTGCGCGCACCGCCGCCTTTTCCAGCCAGCGCCAGCCCGGCGTCGTCTTCCGGGTGTCCAGAATTCCCGTCCCCGTGCCCGCCACGGCCTTCACATAAGCCGCCGTCTGGGTGGCGATTCCGCTCAAGCGTTGCAGAAAATTCAGGGCGGTCCGTTCCGCAGTCAGGATCGACCCGGCGGGTCCGGACAACTCCAGCACCACGTCCTTCACGTCCAGCCGGTCTCCGTCCGCTTTTTTCACCACCACCGTGATGTCAGGATCCACCGCCCGGAAAACCGCTTCCGCCAGGGCCACCCCTGCCAGCACTCCCGGCTCCTTGGCGATGATAACCGCGCGGGCCCGTGCCTCCGCCGGCACAAAATAACGGACCGTCACATCCTCCGGCCCGATGTCTTCAGCCAAGGCCAGTCGGATCAATTCATGCACTTCAGCAGGCAATTCCATGGAACATCATGCCCCGCCCCGGCGTGCGCGCAAGCAGCGGCGCGCGCCAGCCCCGTGACGGAAGCCGGCTAAAAGACCGCCTGCAGGCCAACCATCACCCCCCGGCCTTCCATCGGTGCGATATCTTTCAGAAACGACGTGTGCAGCCGCGCTTCCGTGTTCAGCAGGTTGGTCCCGCGGACAAAAAGATCCATCGTCACCGGCCCTTCCATGACCCGGCAGCTCAGTCCCGCATTCAGCAGAAAAAAGGAATCGGTGGGCAACTCGAAATCCGCGGTCCGGTTTTGGGAAGCAGCGTATTGCCCCTCCAGCCGTGCGGTGAAACGATCGTATCCCAAAATCAGCGCCGCCGAAGTACGAAATGGCGGGATGCGTGGCAGCGAGCCGTCCCCGCCACGCAGACGCGTGTAGACATAGTCCGCTTTCAATTCCAAATCGAGCCGCGTCCCCGCCGCCGGGCCCGCGGCAGGCGTTGCCTGACCTTTCCCCGCCGGTTGTTTGCCGGAAACCGGGGCCGCTGCTTCCACCGGGGCCAGCAGGTGGAATGTCGTCTCCACTTCCCCACCCATGAAATCCGCATCGACCGCCTCGTAGGCATACACGGGCAGTTCCTCAATTTCGCCATCCTCTCCAAAGAGGAACTCCTCCCCGGTGGGGAACAGGCCGATGAAATCGTTGAACCGGTTGTAGAAGGCACTCATGCTGCCGGTGACAGCACCGGCCGATTTCCGCAGGGTCAGATCCATACCGATGGATTGCTCCAAGTCCAGCCCTGCATCCCCCACTTCATAAGCCCCCGTGGCCAGATGAGGTCCATCCGCCAACAATTCCACGTAAGTCGGGGCCCGTTGGGTGAAGGCAGCATTGAAGGCCAGGCTGTAATCCTGCGGCAACGTCCAGACAACCCCTGCCGAACCACTCAAGGCATCAAAACCCAAGTCCCGGCCCGGGCCGAATTCCCCAAACGGGCGGCTCTGCACGGCAGTGTGATCGTACCGCAGCCCAAACTGCCAGCGCAGGCCGCCCGAAATCACCTCCTCAAACAGAAACACCGCATGACTATCCGTTTCCACCGGCGGCAGGAACGCCTCCGCGCCCAAGGCCGAGAAATCGCTGTGATTGGTCTGATACCCCAACGCGCCTTCGAACGGTCCGAGTGCTTCATGTTCCAGCTCCACCCGGCCATCGTAACCCTCAATCAGGAAGACGGTGCCTACTTCGGGCCCTTCGAACTCTGTGTGGGTGTAGTCGGAATAACCAAAGCTGTACTTGATTTCCTTCACCCCCCCGAACGGCGAGTAAAAAGCCCCGCGGCCATCCCAGCGTTCCTGCTCCAGATCAATTGTCACCAACTCCTCCGCCACTGTTCCATAGTTGCTATTCAGGAAAGAGTACGACGCCCCGAAGAACCCTTGGTCCCAGAGGTAGGAGGCCCCCAGGGCCCCGCCTTCGCTTTCGGTAAAGCTGTTCGGCAAGCGCCCGCTGGCCTCCTTTTCTCCAGGTTCCAGCGGTGAAAGTTTCTGCAGCCGGGCACTCCGGGCTTCCCCCGGAATCCGAAGATCATCCGACT
>JAYUWQ010000214.1:0-2072 GCA_043753485.1 bacterium | reverse complement strand
GGCTGCCGGGGTGGGCGGTGGTCACGCTGGCCACTCCGAAAAGGGCGGCGCGGCGGGCCATGTCACGGCTTGATTCCTCTGCTTCCTCACGGGCCAGTTTTTTCTCATGCATCACCGCCAGCCAGATGCAGATTTCGTACATCACGATCATCGGACCCGCCAGCAGGGAAAGCGTCAGGATGTCCCCGGTCGGAGTGATGATGGCCGAGGCCACCACAATGATGATCATGGCCCAGGAGCGGGTGCGGCGCATCGTGGTGGAGCTGAGCAGCCCCAGCTTCACCAGCACCATGACCACGACCGGCAACTCGAAGCTCACGCCAAAGATCAGGCAGAACGAGGTGACAAAACTGATATAGCTGCCAATCCGCCAGCTATCCCGGATGCCGAGGTCCAGCGAGTATTCATGGAACCACTGCAGGGTGGTGGGAATGACATAAAAGTAAGCGGAGAGCACGCCCAGCAGGAACAAGCCAAACCCGATGGCGAGGGCCGGGATCAGCATCCGGCGCTCGCGGGGATTGAGCCCTGGCAGGATGAATTCCAGAATGAAATAAAACAGGATCGGGAAGGAGATGACGATGCCCGCGAAGGTTGAGAGCTTCATCGAAAGCATAAACGTTTCTGCCGGGGCAAAGGCCTCGGTTTCGATCACCGGCCGCAGGGCTTCGAGGGTGCTTTGGGGACGGACTTTCAGGATCGCCTTTCCGGCATCCCCCGCCGCCGCCCGGAGGGGCTCCGGCAGCAGTTTGGTGGCTTCCTCCATGTAGATGGCCTGTTGATCCAGCGGCAGGAGATCCGCCACATGATAGAGCAGCATGGCTTCGGCATAGGCGCGCAATTTCACTTCAGGCACCGTCTTGCTGAGGAACAGTTCGCGCCCGGGTCCGTCGAGGACCGAGGCCCCGCGGGCGGCGGTATGGATCTGCATCCACTGCACCTGGGCGATGCCTTCCGGCAGATTCCGCTCCATCGCCGAAGCGAGGCCGGCCCGCTCCATCGGATATTTCACCACCTTGAAGAACCATTTAGTGAAGACAAAACACAGGGTCACCGAGATCAACAACGTGGTGATGAGGCGCATCATCATCTTGCGCAGGTCATCGAGATGCTCAAGGAACGGCTTCTCCTCGTCTTCCAACAACACATTCCGTTTCCGCGACAACTTATCGCGGAGTTTCATCATGGGAGCAAACCACATATCAATTAAAGGGGGAACGGGGGAGCCGGACGGCGGCGCGGGGAACCGGACAGACTACGCGGAAGCGCCGGGAATCAATCAACAATCAACGGGCTGCGGCTTTGGGGCGTTTCGCCGCCGGACGCTTGGGTGAGAGGCGCGCCTGCCATCCGGCCAACTCGCGGGCAACATTCGCTGGCGAGGGTGCTCCGGTGGCTTTCCGGGCCGCCATGGCGTGGTCCAGGGTGAGCACTTTATATACTTTTTTCTCAAACAGCGGGCACAGCGCCTGATAGGTCTCCAGCGGGATATCGGGAAAGGCCACGCCGGTGGACAGGGAATGCGCCGTCAGTTTGCCCACCACTTCATGGGCCTCCCGGAAGGGGAGCCCGCGCAGCACGAGGTAATCCGCCACATCCGTCGCCAGGAGGAAAGGATCCGCCACCGCGGCCGCCACATTCTTTTCATTCACCTTCAGCCCGTGCATCATCTCGGCATACACTTCGAGGGCCAGCTTGATGGTGTCGAAGCTGTCAAAGAGCGGCTCCTTGTCCTCCTGCATATCCCGGTTGTAGGTCAGGGGCAGGCCCTTCAGGAGGGTCAGCAGGCTCATCAGGTTGCCATACAGCCGCCCGGTCTTGCCGCGGGTCAGCTCCGCCACGTCCGGGTTTTTTTTCTGCGGCATCAGGCTGCTGCCGGTGGTGTGGGCATCACTCAGAGTCACGAACCCGAACTCCGCACTCACCCACAAAATCACATCCTCACTGAGCCGCGACAGATGGGTGCCGCACAGCGCCAGGGCCGCGCAGAGCTCCACCGCAAAGTCACGGTCCGCCACCGCGTCCATGCTATTGCGGGTCACGCCGGTAAACCCGAGCCGCTCGGCCACAAA
>JAYUWQ010000213.1:0-14198 GCA_043753485.1 bacterium | reverse complement strand
GCCTTCCGCCGCGAAGCCGCAGCCGTAATTTCCGTCAGGGGAACCGGCGCTCAGGGAGCCCCCCGGCGCCAGGTTTCCTCCACGATGGCATTCAGCGCCATGTGCCGGTTGGAATGGGCCAGTTCGACGACAGGGGTGTAAGTCTTGTCCCAGTCAAATTTGCGCAGCGCGAGACGGCCCAGTTCGGTATCGCGCGGGACAAAGACTGGATATTTGGCCGCGGAGGGATTGGGGGAAGCCACCTCCAGGCAGATCATCCGGTCCACTTCGGCCTGGGTGAGGTCCTCCCCAAAATAGTGTCCGCGCCGCAGTACCACGAGAAACCTGCCGGGCCCCGCCTCAGGTTGTTTTGCGAATTGATCCAGCAGTTGGTCCCGGCATTGCACAAAGGCGGTGAAATCAATCCGGGGGCCTTCCGCGGTGTCTTCCACCGCCACGGGAAACCCGGACGGGACACCATCCGTCACCACCCGGAATATCCTCACCTTGTGAGGCGCCTTGGCCATGGGCTCGATCGCCTCCAGCGTAATCCCGAGGATGGGGACGGGATGCAAATCACCATCCGGAAAGTATTGGATCGCCTGACGCATCGCTTCGACCGGATGGTGCACCAGTCCAGCCAGCTCGTTGGCCGAGCGGGCCATCATGAGCCTTTCCAGAGTCTGGCGGGCTTTTTCTTCCGGACTGCCCGGGGGAAAATTCTGATCCAAGGCGGGGAGCGGTTTGGCCCCACTGGCATTTTCTGCCGGAGCGGCCGACCCGGCAACCGTCTCCGGTGTCGCCGGGGAGGCCAGCGGTTTTCGTGGCAGGCCCGCAGGAACCGGCCCGGCGGCTGTTTTCGTTTTCGCTTCGACCCTCTGCTGCTCACACCGGAATAAAAAAATCAGGATGGCCGATATCAGCAGCAGAACGAACCAGGCTTTGAAGGCGTTGCCGGTGGCAGGGATTTCAGTGGGCTGCGGCGGCACACCCGGCCAGGCTGCGGCGTTTGGATCAGGGGGCAACATCTCCACCGGAGCAGTGATCAGCAGCGGTTCCACCGGTTTCGACTCCTGAGCCACCACGGTGGGACTGGACGGCGCTTTCAAGGAAATAATCGGCAGATCGGCAGGAGCGGCCACGGCAGCCGGAGCCGGACCGCCGGAAATGTCAGGCAATTCCACTGCCACCGGAATCACCGGCTGTGATTCAGGCACCATTGGGGCAACCGGGAGGATTTCCGGGGCTGAAGGCGGGGACGGGGCAGGCTCCGGGGACGGAACCGGAGGATCCGGCTCCGGCTGAGGGACCGGCTGGGTAATCAAAGCGACGAATGGATTGCTCACATCCGTCGCCTCCGCCCACTCCTGCCGCACGGCTTGCGGCGTGGTCGGGGGGAAGATCATAAACGGGCTGGATTCCCCCCGCGCCAAAGCCACCTCAGGTTCAGCCGTAGGGCTGACGGCCGGCGGGACTTCCGGCAACGGAATGGGAGCCGTTTCCGCTTTCGCCCGGATCCAGATTTCCTCGGGATGCGGCAGATCCGGCGCCAAGCCTGGGCAGGCAGGGATATCAACACCGGCCGGTTCAGGAACGGACGTCGGGACAGCAGGGAATTCCGGCGGAGCAGGCTGCGGCGGGACCGCGGCGGTGAGGGATGGAAAAGCAGGCAGGGACAATGCCGCCCTCTCTTGTTCCACTACCCCGGGAAGGTGAGACGCCCCGAAACCGGTGGCTTTTTGATAATCGGGGAACCCCTCTATTTTCGCATCAACTTCAGCGACCGGCCGCGGCAAGCCGGTTGCCGCAGGCGGGAGGCTTTCCTGGAAAAGATTGGCAAACGGGTCGACAGGCGCGGCGATGGATTCCGCACTCAAATGAGTCAAATGCGCCTGGTGTTTGAATTCCCGTTCCTCCCCACTGGGCCAGCCATCATCTTCCGCCACCTCTTCGGCGATCTCCTCGATGATGGCCTCAGCCGGTTCAACCAAGGTTTCTGCAGCCGGAGCGGCAGGGACTGGTGCCGTAAAGAGATGATCTGCCTCAAGGAACGGTTGGGCATCGGGTTGAGCTTCCCCCGCCCGCACGGGTGGCCAGCCTTCCGTTTCAGCGGTTTCCCCGGCTATCTCCTCCAGAATGGCCTCTTCTTTGGCCTCAACCGCAGCAGTGACCGCCTCCGCATTCTCTTTCCTTTGCTTGGCCGCATCGGCCAGCAATCTTGCCGCAATCGCGGCCGTGCCTGCCAAAAGTCCGGCCCCACGCCCCAGCAGCAGCCGTCCCAACACCAGGCTGGCCGCACCGGCGAGGGCCGCTTCCAGGGCGGCGCGGTCAGAAATACGGGAAGGGGCCGGAGGGGCCTCCGAAGAAACAGGATCAGAATCAGACATGACAGGAGGAAAACGAAGAAGCAGCAGGGAGTATGCCCACGCCCCAAAGCGCAGGCTGAGCCCGGAGGAATTTACGGCTCATCCCCGCAATGACAATCTGGAAGTCACCCGCCTGTCACCTTGCTTTTCCGCAGACACGGCCCTTGCAGTCCCCGGCAGGCCGTCAAGCTTCAACCCATGAACCACCTGCTGCGGCGCGTCTCCCGCCTCGTCCTTTTCAGCTTCCTCGGCGTGCTCCCGGCCGGTGCCGCCCTGCCGGAAAAACCCAATATCCTGTTCATCCTCGCCGACGATCTCGGTTACGGCGAACTGGGTTGTTATGGGCAGCAAAAAATCCGCACCCCCCACCTCGACCGCATGGCCGCGGAAGGCCTGCGTTTTACCCAATTTTATGCCGGCTGCACCGTCTGCGCGCCATCCCGCTCCGTGCTCATGACCGGGCAGCACACCGGCCACACCACCGTGCGGGGCAATGCCGGACGCAATAACCCAGCCGCCCAGACTCTCCGCGCCGGCGAACCCACCGTGCCCGCTCTGCTCAAAACCGCCGGCTACCGCACCGGACTCATCGGCAAGTGGGGGCTCGGTGACGATCCCGACGGGCCCGGCCATCCTCTCAAACAGGGATTTGATTTCTTCTTCGGATTTCTCAGCCAATCCCACGCTCACAATCACTATCCGGATTTCCTCTGGCGCGACTCCACCCGGCAGCCTCTCAAAAACGACCTCATCCCCATGGGAGAATCCGGAGCCGGTTACTCCACCAACCGCTTGGAATACAGCGATGATCTCTTCGCCGATGAAGCCGTCAAATTTGTCCAGCAGGACCGCGGCCGTCCCTGGTTCCTCTTTCTCTCCCTCGTCGTCCCCCATGCCAATAACGAACGCACCCGCGCCCTCGGCGTGGGCACGGAAGTCCCCGCCACCGACCCCTACTCTGACGAATCCTGGAGCGAAGCCCACAAAGGCCAGGCTGCCAGCATCACGCGCCTCGACAGCTACGTCGGCCGCCTCCGCACCACCCTCGAAGCCAGCGGCCAGGACCGCCGCACCCTCGTCCTCTTCAGCAGCGACAACGGCCCGCACGCCGAGGGCGGCAATGATCCGAAATTTTTCCAGGCCTCCGGACCCTTCCGCGGCATCAAACGATCCCTCACCGATGGCGGCATCCGCGTGCCTCTGATTGCGTGGATGCCGGGCGCCATCCAACCCGGCACCACCTCCCATCCCGGTTATTTTGGCGACCTCATGGCCACCGCCAGCGAGTTGTCAGGCACCCCGCTGCCACCGGACCGCGACAGCCTCAGCCTCGTCCCGGTCCTCGCCGGCACGGCGGACGCAAAACGCCACCCGTGGCTTTATTGGGAATTCCACGAAGGCGGCACCAGTCAGGCAGTCCTCCTCGATGGCCGCTGGAAAGGCATCCGTCTGCTGCGCCGCGACGCCCCCCTTCTGCTGTACGATCTCCAGAGCGATCCCGGCGAATCCAAAGACGTTGCCGAGGGCCATCCTGACATCATTTCCCGCATCGGGGAAATCCTGAAAACCGTCCGCACGGATTCCCCTCACTGGCCCCTCAAGGACGCTCCCGCCGCAGGCCAGCCAAAGCGCTGACCGGTCTGGCCTGCTGCTCCCTTGCCTTGTGCGGGACCCTTCCTGCCACCGGTTAGTCCCTGACCCGCAGTACTTCCTCAAGGAGGTCCGCCAGCACCCCGGACGCCTCCGCCCCCACCTCCATCACTTCGGAGTGGTTCAGCGGACCATCCATGCCTGCGGCCCAATTCGTCAGGCAGGAAAAAGCCGCCACTTCCATGCCCAGGGCGCGGGCTTGAATCGCTTCCAGCACCGTGCTCATCCCGACCGCATCGGCCCCCAGGGCCCGCAGCATCCGGATCTCCGCCGGCGTTTCATATTGGGGTCCCCGCAGCCCGGCATACACCCCGGTGTGCAACCTCACCGCCTGCGCCGCCGCTCCCGCGATGAACCGCGCCCGCAGCGACAGGGTGTAAACTTCAGACATATCCACAAAATTCGGCCCCCCTGTCAGCGGAGACTCTCCCGTGAGATTGAGATGGTCCGTCAGCATCATCCATTCGCCCGGACGGAAAGCCTCATTCAGCGTGCCCGCGGCATTGGTCAAAATCATCTGCCACACCCCCAACTCCCCCAGCAGGCGCACTCCCGCGGTGGCTTCCTTGGCGCCGCGTCCTTCGTAAAGATGCACCCGGCCCGACAAAATCGCCACCCGCGTCCCGCCCACCGTTCCCAGGACCATCTCCCCATCGTGCCCCGGCACCCCGCTCTGCGGCAGCGCCAGTTCGCGATACGGCACCCGGGCCGCCACTTCCACCCGTTGGGTAAACCCGCTCAATCCCGACCCCAACACCAAGCCCACCCGCGGGTAAAAATCACGCAAGGGCCCCGAAATCGTAAATGCATCTGAACTCATGCGCCCACCCTGCCCCATCCCCCGTCCTCCGCAACTTCTTAACCGCACCGGGTCAAAACACCTGTCCCCATCAGTCTCACCCGTCCGTTTTTTGCTCCCGCCCCTGCCCGCCTGCGCTCATTTCCCTTTCCCTTGAACCCTGCGCCATGCTAGAACTAATTCGCCCAGTCCGCACCCGGCAGTCCCTCCCCGTCAGCCATGTCCCGGTTCCATCCCTCCCGCCTGCTCCAGCGCCGCGACGCCATCGCTCTCCTCCTCGTGTTCCTCGGCCTGATGGGCCTGATCCGCCACTTGACCGTCAATCCTCCGCCCGCCCCGCCACCGACCCCGATCGCCCAGGCTACCGGATACCGCGCGCCCCTTCCCCCTGCCCGGCGCTCCACCTCCCCGGATGTGCCCACGGTCTCCGACGAGGTCAAGGACCTGCGCCGCCGTCTGCGCGAATTCATCATCCCCTTTCCGGGCGTCTCATCCCTCTCCGTCCCTGACACTCTGGCCGTCCTGCAAAACCACTGGCAAACCCTCCCCCACGAAACTGACGCCGTCCCTCCCGCCACCTTCACCCTCGACCCCGCCGCCGCGGACCAACTCACCACCACCGTCCCGCCCCCCTTGGTTTCCCTCGAAATCCCCGGCGTCTCGCTCCTGACAAATCTCCGGCTCCTCGCCGCTCAAGCCGGCCTGAAAGTCACCGTCACAAAATCCGGCGCCGTCCTGCAAACCATCAGCCAGCCTGCCGGTGACGCCCCCCAGTCCGCTATCACCCCTCTGGACCAAGACACCATCAACCATTACCTCCTGAGGGCCAATCGGCTCCTGATGGAGCACCAGCCCGCCAGGGCCCTGGAAATCGTAACCGCAGACGAATCAGGCCCCGCCAGCAACGTGCAGGTCTCAGTGAGGTTGGTGAAAAAAGAGGACTGGGATTCCATCCCGGACGGACAGCCCCGGCTTTTTGAAAATACCACGGACGATCCGGAAGAAGGTGACGCCTACGATAGCTACAGCATCGACCTTAACCTGGCTCCGGAAATGATCGAGTTTGAAGGATTCATCAATTACGGACCCCCTATCCAGACCACCGGCATCCATGCGCTTGACGAATTGGAGCCAGTCATCCTCACCGATTCAAAAATAACCGAACCCGTATTCGCCACCAGAACCCTGCCGGACACCCGCAGGGAAGCCCTCGGGAAAATCTTCGCTTCGATGGGCATCGCCAACGAGGGAAACCCGGTGGGCTACTCATGGGGACCATTGTCAGGAAAACTCATTGCCACCGGCCCCGGCCGCCCCTTGCACGTCGCCGCTGCGGTCGCCGCCGCCCTTGAGGAAGCCGCCCACTCCGGAGTGAAACTGGAGTTCCTTTCCGCCGATTGGCAGGAAAACCAACCGCCGCCCCTCCCCACCCTGAAAGCGGGGTCCCACCGGGCCATCTCCTCCGCCGGCAGAATGACCGTTTCATCCCTGCCCGCCCCATCCCGAATTCGATTCGGCCGTCCCCTGTCCGTCACGGTTCCGCCCCCGCCGACCCGGAGTTTCGTCCTCCTGTCAGAGCGAGGCAACCCGGTCCACACCACGGTTGAAGCCTCCGGCGCACGGTTCACCGCCGGATTTCGCATCGGGATCCCACGCCCCGCCAACTTTCTCTTCCCCGCCGATGCCGTAAACGGTGACGACAGCACCCCGCACATCATCCATGGCATGAGTTGTCAGCACGGGCAGTGGCACCGCCTGGATCTGCCCGCCAGCCCTCCCAGTCCTGGCACCGCACGCCAGTCGATCTTTGTGAGAATATCCCGCACCACCTTGGCACCGGATTAGCTCACCCGCCCAAGCCCTCGCCGATCCCTGGGAATTCTGGAAGCCTACAGTTAGTTCTTAGCGGGAATGCCACCGCGAACCCGATTGCATTCAAGCCAATGCCAGCCAATTTGAACTATGATCCCAACCAGCGCAAAACCACTGGATAGTCCCCCTTCCATGGACTCCGGTCAGCGCGCCCGGATGAAGGAATATGTGGAACGCTGGAAACGCGTGGGTCCGCTTCTTGAAGCTCAGCGGGAGGCGGATGTGAGGCAGGCTGATACCTTGAGCGCCTTCTCGTTTTTTGCCGGCATGCCGAAGATCAATGCGGCCCGCTTTCCGGCTGAACCCACCTCAGGTCTTGTCCAACAACAACTATGGTTCCGGAAACTCCACGCCAGCTGAACGAACTCATCGCGCTCGCCTATGAACTTCAACAGTTCTTCGAGGCCCGTAAGTGGCGCTTCTGCTTTATCGGGGGACTGGCGGTTCAATCATGGAGTGAACCCCGCTACACCAAGGATGTTGACATCACCCTTTTGACAGGATTTGGCGAAGAAGCACCCTTCATTGACGCCTTGCTCCAGCATTACGCCCCGCGTCGCCCGGATGCCCGCGGCTTTGCTTTGATGCACCGGGTGCTCCTGCTTCAGAATGCCGATGGTATCGGTATCGATATTGCCATGGGAGCACTTGATTTCGAATTGATTGCCACCCAGCGGGCACAGCCAGTGGAAGTCTATCCCGGCATCTCCCTGCGTCTCTGTTCAGCGGAAGACCTCATCGTCATGAAAGCCTTCGCTGGCCGCCCCCAGGATTGGAATGATGTCCGCATGACCCTCGTCCGGCAAGGGGTCGCCAAATTGGACTGGGCATATATCAATCAGCACCTCAAGGAACTCGCCGAGGTCAAGGAGGACCCCGGCATCCTGACTCAGCTCGAGGCGCTCCGCAGCCACTATGAAGGCCAGTAGAAGGAACGGGCCTTCTGAACGACTCTCCTGCCGGGTCTTACCCACATCGGGCTTGGCAATCCTGTCCCGGCACACCCCCAGTTTAAAGCAGCAGATTTCCTGCGATCCGGGAAATTTCACTCCACCACAGACAAATCCTTCCCTTGGTGCGTCTTCCCGTCAGATACTTCCTGACTGGTATGCCTCCCGAATCCATCGCCGCCCTCTACGATACCCATGCGCCGGCGCTTTACCGTTTCCTGCTCAGCCTGACCGGATCGGAGGCGGACACCCGGGATCTCCTCCAGGAGCTTTTTATCAAACTGGTGCGTCAACCCGCCACGGTCCTGACCGATCCCCAGGCCTGGCTATTCCGCGCCGCCCGGAACGGGTTCATCGATCTGGTGCGCCGCAATGCCCACCGCCGCGGGGTATTGAGCCGTTATGAAGCGGCTCTGGAATCCACTTCCCACCAGGATTCCGCCCTGCCCGCCACCCCGGACCCGACCCTCGCTATCGCCCACGCGCTGGCCGGCCTGCCGGAAGAACAACGCGCCGTGGTCCACCTGAAAATCTGGGAAAACCTCACCTTCGCCCGCATCGCGGAAATCCTCGACATCCCCGCCAACACCGCCGCCAGCCGATACCGCTACGCGATGGACAGCCTGCGGAAAACCCTGCCCCATCCCGCCTCCCACCATGCACCCTGACCTTCCCTCCCCCGGCGGTTCCGGCCCCGATCCCTTGGAGCAACTGCTCCGCACTCTGCCCGTGCCCGCCCTGCCGCCCGACTGGCGGACCAGCATCCTCAGTGCCGCGGCACCTCCCCCCCCGCCGCCGTTCTTCACGAAATCATTCATTGCTTTCATGACCGCCGCCTGGGGCCTCATCGCGGTGCTGCACTTCACCACGCCGGCCCCCTCGCCTGCTCCCGCCAATTTCCGTCTACCCTCCGGCTCTCCCCTGTCCCATCCGCCCGCTGACGAATTCGGCGATCCTTGGCTGGCCCAGCTGCAAAACCCCTCCACCCTTCTCCCACCATGAATGCCCCTTCCACAAGCCGGTTCCCCACCTTCCGCGAAGCCGGTGCCGTCATTGCCCGCGTCACCGCAGCTTGTGCCCGCCGCGCCCGTCGGCTCTTCCTCAGCCGCACCTCCCTCAAAGTCTACCTTATCACCGCCACCCTGGTCTGCCTTACCTACACCAGCCTGCGCTGGATTGGCCGGCACGCCCTACAGGCCGAAAAGGAGCGTGTCGGGGCTCTCGGAATGGCCACCGACTGGAAACAACTGCTTACCCCAATCCCCCCGGACAAGGACAACTTTTTAGAGGCTCCGCCTTTTGCCGGTTTGTTCGTCCCTCCCTATACAGAAGCAACTCTACTTCAGATGTGGTTTGGATGGCAGGAAAGTTTTATCTTGGAAGACGGGAAAACCTACAAAAAGCCCGTCCCAAAGCCTCCGCGTGATACGCTCACGGAATGGTGCGAAGTATTTCGTAAGTCCGGTGCCCTGCCTGCCAAGCCGACCGGAGAATCGGCAGCCGGGGAACTCATAGGGGACCAGCGATGGCATCCCATCATCCAGATGGTGTATGCCGCTGCCGCCCGGCCTGAAGCTCATTTTCCAGCAACAGACTCGTCGGAGGCAGCTATGAATTTCAAACAAGAGGCTGCCCATACAACAATCCGCAATTTCATTCATTCCCTCCAGCTTTATGCCCGTGCCCAGCTGCAATCCGGCAATCTCGAGCAGAGCCTGCCTGCCTTTCGGGTCTTCCGTCATCTGGTTAAGGCCGTTCTTCTTGAGCCTGCTGAATTTGGCCCGATGAGGGCTTCGTATTACTTGGATTTGCAAAAACAACTCCTGTTGGAAGGCATGGCACTGCACCGGTTTCCGTCAATCTTTCTCGAAGAACTGGTTCAGGAGGATTATCAAACACTGATTCAGCAGGCAAGCCGACGAGCCTATGAAGTCGAACGTCTGAATCGGGTGCATGAGATGGAAAATTACCGGACTATTTGGTATCCACTGCTTAAAGAACCAACTTTCCAAAATTTTCTTTGGAAATACCTCACTCCGGACTCCAGCTTCACGCAGATGGCGATCCGTCACAGTCATTTCCAGTCTGAACTTTTTGTGGCAGCGCGTCCCTTGGGGGAGAAGGAAGACTGGTTTTCCAGAAGTAAGTCAGTAACCAAGCCATACAATCTAAATTTCGGGGCGATTCAGATTTGTGGAGGAGCCATCGACCAGCGATTGAACTTTTTGTATAGGCATATGCTGCCCATCAGCAAAGCCTGCCTGCGGCAAATAGCCATCGCGCTTGAACTCCATTATCTCCAAAACCAGCGCTACCCCAAGAGCTTGGATGAGTTGCCAGATTCACTGCCCGACTGGACCTTAAAGGACATTGACGGCCAACCCATCCTCTACAGCACCAATGAGACAGGCTCCCACTTTACCCTGCTTTCTGTAGGAGCGGATGGCGTGCTGGATCCAGCAGATGCCCGCCGGAAGGATGACATGGTCTTTACCACAGATCCGGAGCGTGAAGGAAACTAAAAGGGATAATCCCCTCCTTTCAGAAGACGGCGCGCTGACTCTTTGCAAACAGGACACCGGGGGGATGCAAGCAGTGGAATCCGGGCGAAAAACCACCGCTTGCCGCCCCCGGATTTCAGGGCAGGCTGCGCGTCCCCAAATTTTTCCCCTGAATCACCATGTATCGCACGCACCATTGTTATGAACTCCGCCCCGCCCAGATTGGTCAGACTGTGACTCTTGCCGGTTGGGTGAATAGTGTGCGCGACCACCACGGGGTCATCTTTGTGGACCTGCGCGACCGCGAGGGCATCACCCAGATCGTCTTCCGTCCCGAGGAAAATGCCGCCGTGGCGGACATCAGCCACAAGCTGCGGGATGAGGACGTGATCATGGTCACAGGCCGGGTCTCCGCCCGCCTCGCCGGCACCGAAAACGCCAAAGTGCTCACCGGGGAAATCGAACTGGTGGCCTCCGGACTCACCATTCTCAACAAAGCCGATGTCCTCCCCTTCCAGCTCGACAAGGAACTGTCGAACGAGGACCTCCGCCTGAAATACCGCTACCTCGACCTGCGCCGTCCGCGCATGACGCGCAACATCCGCCTGCGCCACAAGATCACCACCGCAGCGCGGAACTTCCTCGACGAGACCGGCTTCATCGAAGTCGAAACCCCGATCCTCTCCAACCCCACCCCGGAAGGCGCCCGCGACTTCCTCGTGCCCTCCCGCCTCAGCCCCGGCCGCTTCTACGCCCTGCCCCAGGCCCCGCAGCAGTATAAACAAATGCTCCAGGTGGCCGGGCTGGAAAAGTATTTTCAGATCGCCCGCTGCTTCCGCGATGAAGACCTGCGCGCCGACCGCCAGCCGGAGTTCACCCAGATCGATATCGAAGCCTCCTTCATCGGTGAGGAAGACATCTATCCCCTGATCGAAGGCCTGCTCGCCCGCATGTTCAAAGCCGGACTGGACCTCGACATCCCGCGCCCCTTCCCCCGCATGACCTGGCAGGAAGCCATGGACACCTACGGCAGCGACAAACCGGATACCCGCTTCGGCATGAAGATCATCGACCTCGGCGGCGTCTTCGCCAAGACCGAGTTCAAGATCTTCCGCAGCACCCTCGACAACGGCGGCACGGTCCGCGCCATCAACGCCAAGGGCTTCGCCGGCATCACCACCGGCCAGATGAACCGCCTGAACGAACTGGCCATCCAGTCCGGCCTGCCGGTCAAGACCCTCGCCTTCATCAAGTGTGAGGGCGGCGAATACAAATCGCCCCTCTGGAAGTTCTTCACCGACGCCGAAAAGGCCGACATCATCAGCACGCTCAACATTGAGGAAGGCGACATCGTCTTCTTTGTCGCGGGTGCCTGGGAAATGGTCAGCAACGTCCTCGGCCGCACCCGGCTCGATGTGGCCGGGATGATGGAAATCAACAAGGGCAGCACTGCCTTCAACTTTCTCTGGGTGGTCGATTTCCCCCTGCTCGCCTTCAGCGCCGAAGACAACGCCTGGGTGGCCGTGCACCATCCGTTCACCCGCCCGAAAGCCGAGGACATCCCTCACCTTGAAGCCGGCGACTACGCCAAGGTCCGCGCCGTGGCTTACGACGTCGTGCTCAATGGTTATGAACTCGGCGGCGGTTCCATCCGGATTCACGAAAAAGACCTGCAGGCCAAAATGTTCAGCGTGCTCGGCATCAGCGCCGAAGAGCAGCAGGAGAAATTCAGCCACCTCCTTGATGCCTTCCGTTTCGGTGCCCCGCCCCACGGCGGCCTCGCCCTTGGGCTCGACCGTATCGCCATGCTGGTGAGCGGTGAGGACAGCATCCGCGAAGTCATCGCCTTCCCCAAGAACAACAAGGGAGCCGATCTCATGACCGACAGCCCCACCAAGATCGACTTCAAGGCCCTGCGGGAAGTCTACATCCAGAGCACCTGGAAGGAAAAAGAGAAGGCCAAGGACGAATAGTTCCTGGCCTCGAAGCCCCCGGGGACAAGGGCCGTTCCGTCCATCACAGGTGACACCCTGGACGGCGCCCCCGCCCGCGGGCCTAGCCTCTTGGGAAAAGCAGGACCAGCCCCGCCCGGATCCCCCACTCGGGGCCACCCTCCGGCGCCTCCGCATAGTAGCGGCCGCCGACAAAGGCCTGCATGGGCTGACCGCCGACTTTGAAAAGCTGGGAAATCACAAAGTTGAAGGGCATGGACCATTGTTCGTTCGTCCAGTCATAGGTGGATTCCGCATTGATCGTGAAGGTGGTCTTGGTGCTGGTGATATACGAACAGAAGGGCTGGATGAAGGTGGCATTCACCTCGCTGCGGTCGTCCTCGCCAGCAAAGGACCACAGATGATTCGTGAGCACCCCGTAGGTCAAAGGGCCGGTTTGTTTGAGTGCCAGGCCGGTGGGACCCGCGCCCCATTTCTCACCACCCAGCAGACTGTCCGTGGCGGTCGGCCAGAGCGCGACGGGACCGGCGGCCAGGATCCAGCCATTGACCGGCTCTTTGGGGGAAAAGAAGAAACTCTGTACGGTGTCGCCGAGACCCGAGGCATCGTCGATCCCGGGAGCGGGGGATTCCGCATCGATCACCGGCAGGATGGTGCGGATGATGAGATTCCAATCTTTTGTCAGGCTGACCGGGATGACCGGCTGCACATTGAGGGTGAAGCGGGTGGCATCATTGACGCCAATGCCAAAATCCCAGTTCGCCTGGAAAGGCACTGAAATGAGGCTGGCGACCGGATTGGCCAGTTGTTTGGCGAGGTCCACTTCTGCATTGCCTCCCACCGCCGCAGCCGGGGTGGAAGCAGGAGCCGGCGCAGAGCCTGCCAGGACGGGGGAAACGGCGAGGGCCAGCAGGCTGCAGATGGTGCCAAAGGGGAAACGGGATAAAGACATGTTAGGAAATCGGAATTTAGAATGGAAGAGGGAGAGTGTTTAATCGGATTTCCGGAAAGAAGGAAAGGCTAAACCGTTCAAGAATAACCTCAGCCACGGCGGCGGCTGGCCCTCACGTCTAACAGTGGACCGGCGCAGCAGCTGCGGCTGCCGGGAGACCACCGGCCGGGGCTGCCGGATGGACTTTCAGGGCCCCGGCACGGCAGCGGCGATCAATACCTCAATCCGCGGCGGCCGCGCAACTTGTCATTCACATTCTCACGTTTGTCATAGTAGTCTTCGACCCGGTCGCCGGGACCGGAGTAGTGGCGGCGGTCCACCCGGTCTTCCCGGCGGTCCATGCGGTCTTCGGTCCGGTCCACCACGCCGGCCGCGCAGGAGGAGAAGAGGATGGCGATGGAGGCTCCGGACAGCAGCAGGGCAATTTGTTTCATGGGTTAATGGTGGGTTATTTCGAGGGGAGTATCACCATTTGCCGGACTCGGCAACTCCACCCCGCTGGTTTTTTCAGAAATCCCGCGTCGCGTGCTCAGGTCCGGTCATAGCCGTGTTGCGGGGCACCGGAAAAAACAAGGGGGGCCGTGATTGGCTACCCTCTGACTTGAACCGGGAGCATCCTGCTGCCGTTTTCCTGCCGCGGCCCTGCGGCCCCACCGTGGCCCGGGGCCACCCAGCGAAACCTCTTGGGCCCACGCCCATCCCCATGGGTGCCCCCAGGAGAGGCTTCCCGCCCGGGAAGGGATGACCGATAACGTCTATTACCCGGAGGCCCAGGGCCACGTGGACGCCCTCGCCGCCTCCTACAGTGGCCTCCGCGCCCGCGCCGACCTCATCGCCAGCCTCGAGCAGCAGCTGAAGACCGCCCGCCTCGCCGGGGAAGCCTAAACCTTGAACTCCAAAGATATCGTCCGCGCCGCCGCCCGCTACGGTGAGTCCACCGACAACACCGATGAAGGCCTCGCCAGCGCCGGGTGGAATCTGCGCCGCCCCGCCGAACCCTCCGTGGTCCTCCTCGCCCCCGACCGCCTCGTCCTGAAGTCCACCCCGTTCCCCGGCGTCTTGACCGCCCGCTGGCGCCGTGTCACCAACTTCCGGTTCCAGGAAATCCAGATGGTCGTCCTGGATCAGGCCAGCGCCGCCCCCGACTGGGAGAACGTCCCCTTCCGCAGCAACACCC
>JAYUWQ010000212.1:0-2078 GCA_043753485.1 bacterium | reverse complement strand
GCGGAAATTATTGGCGCCTGGCTGGAGCATGGATTCATCAATCTGCGCCCGGATCTCTTCCGGGAAGTCTTCCTTCTTTGGAGTTTTTTCCGCGGAGGTCACATATCCGGTGGCTGTCACAAAAGCACCGAACTGGGCGTTGGTGATTTCCGTTTCATCCATCCAAAAGCCGTCCAGCACTACCCGGTGGGCCGGTTTTTCCACCGGCTTGCCGTCGGACCCCATGGTGAAGGTCCCGCCGGGAATCCACACCATACCGGACGGTTTTTCCGAAGGCGCAGGAGCGCTGGATTCCGTGGTGGCATGCGGATTCCTGCGGTCGATGTCTGCCGGTTTGGCGGGTTTGTCGCAGCCCGCCAGAACGAGGACCAGCAGGAGGGAAAAATGAAGTTTCATGGGGGCGGCAGTGGGGAAAAGAAGCGCGGACTTTCGATCCGCCCCTGAGCCTCGGCAGAGCGGGAGGGAAATGCTCAGGAAATCATACTGGCATGGGCAAGGAGTAGACAGGGGCTCCGGGGCGGACTGCAAGTCCGCGCTCCCCCTGCCTAAAAAGGGGCGGCCCGGTTTGCCACCGGAACCGCCCCCGCGTTCAAGGATCAGGAATTAGGCGTTCGCGATGGTGAAGCCTTCACGGTAGCTGTCCATGTTGAACTTGTTGGCCGCCTCCGCGTTTTCGCCGGTGTAGACTTCCTTCACCGGATCAAAGGTGAGGGAGGCGCCGAGGACTGGTTTGATGCTGGCCAGCTCAATCTTGTTATCGGTGAGGTGGGTGATCATGCGGTCGAAGGTTTCGGTGAACAGCGCGTTGCTGCCAATCTTTGCCTTGATGGCTTCGATGGTGGTTTCGGCCCCGGTGCGGTAGCTGTGGTTGGCCATGTGGGCCAGCGCTGCGGAGAGGTGGCCGGTGAGGGCATTGTGGGTGATTTCCTGTTTGCCGCTGCGGATGGAGGCAAGGAAACGGTCCTGGTGTTTGGCGCCTTCGTTCTTCTCGAACTTGGCGACTTCCTTGCCGTCCTTATCGTAGGCTTTGCCTTCAGCCACCCAGCCGCCTTCGCATTCGATCACATTCCCCACGCCGATGCCTTTGTAGTTGGAGAGGCGCCCGCGGAAGTTCATGTCCTTTTCCGGGAGACCGCGCACCTCGAAAATCACAGGCACGGGTTTGAAATCGTAGAAGGCAATCTGGGTGTTGGCGGTGGTGGCATCGTCATCATAACCAAACCTGCCACCGATGCTGAGCACGTTTTCCGGGCAGGCCATGGGGTCGCCGACCAGCCAGCGGGCGACGTCGAGCTGGTGGGGGCCCTGGTTGCCGATGTCGCCATTGCCGTAAGGCCACTGCCAGTGCCAGTCGTAGTGGAAGCTCTTCCGCTGCACGGGAGCCATCTCGCGGGGACCGCACCAGAGATTGTAGTCCACCGTGGCAGGGGCCGGGCCGGCGGAGGCGACTTTGCCAATGTCCTCGCGTTTTTTATAACAGAAACCGCGGGAGACCACCGCCTTGCCGATGGTTCCGGTTTTGATGAACTCCTGGATCTTGAGCCAGGCGTCATCGGACCGGCGCTGCATCCCGTGCTGCACGATCAGTTCCGGATGTTTGGCGGCATGTTCCACCAGCTTGCGGCCTTCCCACATATTGTGGGAGACCGGTTTTTCCACAAAGACATGTTTGCCGGCCTGCATGGCGGCGATGGCGAGGAAGGTGTGGGTGTGGTTCGGCGTGGCGATGATCACCGCGTCGATATCCTTGTTTTCGAGGAGCTTCCGGTAGTCCTGGTAATACTCGACGGCCTGGCCATCGAGTTTCTTTTTCATGGCGTCGAGCACCGCCGTATCCGCATCACAGATGGCGGCCACCCGGCAGCCCTTTTTCTTGCCAAAGTCCCCGACATGTCCGGCTCCACGGCCGCCACCGCCTTTGCCCAGGCCGATGAAGCCAAGACGGATGTCGTCGTTGGCTCCGATGGTGCGGGCCCACATTTGAGAGGAGAACGCGAGGCCGGCGCCATCCGCACCCGCCGCGATCTGCTGGAAGCCATTGTTTATCCCCATGCCAGCTTCGTCCGCAGCTACGAACC
>JAYUWQ010000211.1:0-5094 GCA_043753485.1 bacterium | reverse complement strand
TCCATTTGTGAAAACCGGGCTGACCTCTCCCCTGACCACGCTCCGGTGGGCGGCGCTGCTCTGCGCGGTGACCCTGGCCCGGGCCGCGCCGACCCCGGCCGACCCGCCGGTCCTCAGCAGAGTACAAACTACCCCTGGGGGGCACTTCCAATCCAGCATCACCACCACCGCGGACCACTATTATCTGCTCCAGCGTGCCGATACCCTCTCCGGCCCATGGGAATCGGTGGCGCTCCGCCCGGGCACCGGCCAGCCGCTCGACCTCGCCGACCCCGCCAGCATGGCCTCGCGCGCGTTCTACCGGGTGGCTGCCGTGCCCTTGGCCGTTCCGCTGGACTCCGACGGCGATGGCCTGGATGACTACGCCGAATGGCAGGCGGGCATCGGGGGCAACCCCTTCAATCCGGCCGAGGCTCCCGCCAGCACCGATGCCGCCATCATCCTGACCGATCCGATCCGTTACGGGAAGCTGGCGCACCGCGATAATTTCCCCGGGGCTCCGGATGTGCGCGAGGTCAAGTTTCTGGTCACCGGCGCCGACACCGCCGCACCCCGGCTCTATCTCCTGAATACCAATCTCCACCAATATCACTATTATTTCGCGCAGGACGTTCTTGGTTATTCCGCCGATCTCACCACGTTCAACAATCAGACCTATTTCACCGACGCCCGGAAACAGATCGCGGGCAGCCTGATTTTTTATCCCCACTATACCCGGGGTTCCGGTCCGGCGGGACTTTACGCCATCGAGTTCTGGCCCAGCGATGGCATTGCCTACCGCCATGTCCGCATGGCCTACGGTCTGGTCTCCCGCGCGCTCCCCTGGATGGACCGCCGCCTCGCCTATCATCCCGCCGGCCTCACCCAGGAGCAACGCCTCGGCAGCGAAGCGTCCTCATGGCAACAGGCGCCCATTGACCGGATTTCCTCCGACGAACTTTTCGCCGCCACCACCTACAGTGTCCTGAATCCCGGCGTCTCCTTCGGCCGGTTGCTGCCAGGTGGCGGCACCACGGCGGTCACCTCGCGGGATATCGTGGTGCTTCCCACCGTGCCCGCCGATCTCTCCCGGGTCGCCGGCATCATCACCGCGGCCCCGCAGACCCCGCTGTCGCACATCAATCTCAAAGCCAAACAAAACAAAACCCCCAACTGCTACCTGAAGGATGCCCTGACGGATCCGCGCATCACCGCGCTCGCCGGCAAAAACGTCCGCTTCGAAGTCGCGTCCGACGGACTGCTGCTCCGCGAGGCCACCACCGCCGAAGTCGAGACCTACCTTGATGCCCTGCGTCCGGTCACGCCGACCTCGCCGGTCCGCGACCTTTCCATCACTACCATCCGCCCGCTGCGGGACGTGCTGTTTTCCGACAGCCGAAGCACCGGCGTCAAAGCCGCCAACGTCGCCGAATTACGGCGTATCCTCCCGGCGGGCAAGTCGCCGGATGGTTATGCCGTGCCGTTCTCGCTCTATGATGCCTTCATGTTGGACAATGGCTTTTACGCCTACGCTGCGCTGATCATGCAGGACCCCGCCTTCCGCGCCGATCCCGCGGTCCGGGAGGCCCGCCTCGCGGAATTCCGCGCACTGCTGCGCAATGGCACCGTCCGTCCGGAACACCGCAGCGCCATCGCCGCCATCCAAGCCGCTGTTCCGCCGGAGGTCCCCATCCGCTGCCGTTCCAGCACCAACAACGAAGACCTTCCGGGCTTCAACGGCGCGGGCCTCTACGATTCCTACACCCACCGTCCTGACGAGGGGTCCCTGCACAAAACCATCCGGAAGGTCTGGGCCAGTCTCTGGAATTTCCGGGCATTTGAAGAACGCGAATTCTACCGGATCGACCACTTCACCGCTGCCATGGGCGTGCTCCTCCACCCCAATACCGACGACGAACTGGCCAATGGCGTTGCCGTCAGCAAGAACCTGATCGATCCGAATTGGCGCGGTTATTATGTGAATGTCCAGAAAGGCGAGGAACTCATCACCAATCCTGACCAAACAGTCATTCCCGAGGAGTTTCTCATTGCCTCCCTGATGGGTCTGACCCGTTATGAGATCCAGCATGTCACCTGGTCCAGCCTGCAGCCGGCCCGCACCAGTCTCCTCACCACCGATCAGGCGTGGGAACTCGCGGACCGGCTCTCCACCATCCAATACCATTTCCGCAATCTCTACAACGCCTGGTCCAACCCCGCCTTCGCCATGGAAATCGAGTTTAAAATCACCAAGGACAACCAACTCTTCATCAAGCAGGCCCGGCCGTGGGTGGAATAAAATCCGCCCCGGTCCGGAAAGAATCATCTCCTGCGGGATGAGGAGTGTGATCCCGTCAGGGCCAATGCCACATGAGCGCTCCCAAATCATCCCTCCGCACCCTCCAGATCAAAGTAAAACCGAACGCCAAAACCAGCGGACTGGAGGAAATGCCCGATGGGTTGGGATGGCCGGCGAAGCTGAAATCGCCACCGGTGGATGGGAAGGCAAATGCGGAGTTGATTGCGCTGATCGCGGATCATTTTTGCTGCCGCAAAGGGGAAGTGACTATCAAAATGGGCGCGGCCGGCCGGATGAAACTGGTGCAGATCCCGGCAGGGTGATGGCCGGAGGGCGCGCCGGAGGATCGGGCCAGCGGTACCGCAGGGCATGCCGGGGTCATGGCCTCATCAGATGCAGCAGGCCGATCTGGAAGAAAGCGGTGGATTCCGGATAGGCATCCCAGGCGAGGTGGTCCTCGACACCGTCGCCATCGCGGTCGCTGACGCGGTTGTTGACGCTGCCGATTTCGCTGAGCAGCCGGACATGGAGCGGGTTCGCCCCGCAATAGTAGGCGGCGAGGGCATTGGCGCGGGCGAGGTAGCGGGGCTCGCGGGCAGCGCGATGCAGGCAGGCCAGGGTGTGGAGCCACAAACCGTTCATGTAGAGGGAAACATGAGCGGTTTTTTCCCCGCCAAGAAAATAAGTCAGACCGGCTTCCTTGCGGTGGCCGAACAATGGCGTGGGCGCGGTGCGTTCGGCAGGGAGCGGAGCCAGGGCGAGCCAGACATCCGCCGCCCGGCAGGCCGCCGCCTTCCATGAGGCGGCGGCGGCTTCCCCGGGAAAAAGAAGTGATCCTTCCGCGAGTGCGGTGATGTTCACGGCATCCACATTCGCATAGTGGCTCCACGTGCCGTCGGATTTTGTGCTGTCCAGGAGCGCATCCAGGGCATCGCGGGTGACTTCCTGCAAAGTCCGTGCCGCTTGTCCGGGGCCGGCAGGGATGGGCAGACCGGGCGCGGCCGCTGCTGCCGCCAGCATGCCGAGCGTCAAATAGGCATGCTCGCCGGGGATGCCCCAGAGCGGCAGACCCCGCCGTGTCAGCCGGGTGTAGCCATGGCCCAGACCGTCCTGCAGGCAGAATCGCAGCGTCAGGGGAATCGCCTCACGGATCTGCGCCGCCAAGGGACCCTGCGGATCGGCCTTGAGCGATTCCCCCAGGGCCCAGAGGCAGCGGCCATTCAGGACCCCGCCCCGCTCGAAGTCGCGGAAGCGGGGATTGGCAAACCACCCTTTCCCCTCGGTGAGCCACTCACCTGTCTCGAACATCCCATAACGGAAGGCACCGGCGGTATAGTGCTGCTGTTCGCCCGAGGCCTCCGGCAGAGCAAAACTCCCGGCCCCGCGATGCTGCATGGCCAGGAGGTTTTCGAGGACCTCCTGCACCAAGGCACGGCGGTTGTCAGGCACCACCGGCTTGGCGCCGCGCTGCAATTGATATAACACCACGAGGTCGGCGGCATCATTGGCGAAGGTGTAGGGCCGGTAGTTCCGTGGATCGCGATTCTCCGGATTGCCATCCCAGGGATGATTATTGGTGCGGTTGAACCACCGGTTCCACACTGCCTGCCAAAACCCCCGCGCCACCCGGTGCCCGGACGGCTTCTTCCAGTCGCGGTCGCGGTGGTCGAAATCGTAAAGGGTGGCGTAATCCTTGAACCAGGCGAAGTCTTCCTCCCGCGCCAGATCGAAGGCGGGCCGATGGAGCGACATCAGGCCGGCGGCCCGGCTTTGCATGAAGAGATTCACCAGGACCCGGTGCCGTGTGAATTGAGCCGCGGCGGCATCCTTCTTGCCGGTGTTATCGATGAAGTCATCGGTAAACACCTGCGGCAGGTCAGGCACATCCTTGTCGCCCGCGCCCCGGACGACGATCAAGGCTTCCGCCTGATGTCGCAGCATGGCCTCGCCGCCGAACTCCGCCGCCGTGGTGGCATCAACATAAAGCACCATCGGAGCCAGCGGAGGCGCCCCGGCGAAGTCCTGCGGGAAGCGGCAGGCAAAGCGCTGCGCCTGAACCGGCGTCGAAGTCCCGAAGGAGACCCCGGACGACGTGGTGATCCGCACCCGCACCGTGGCCCCGTCCGGGGCAGCGGCCTTGCCTGCAATCGCCACCATCCCATCCGAAGCCGCCTTCACCGGCGAAGGGATCAGGCTTTCCGAAAGATCCAACGAAGGCGGCTGCGGTCCGGCGGCGTGGAGGGCCGCCGGCAGGCCGGGAAAAAGGGAAATGGCCAGGGCGATGGTCCGCAGGGCAAGGAGTGAAAGGAAAAAGTTCATAACAGCTTGCTGCCCGCGGCGCCGCCGGAATCCGCCCGCGCATCCCGCTTCGCTGGCTGGGCGGTTCTGGAATTCCCGGTCAGGTCGGGAACTGGAAAAGTCCGAGCGGGCGTCAGGAGGGCTCCGTTCAGGGACGGTTGCGGCGGTGGATTTGTTTCAGGCGTTCCACCGGGTAATTCCCGGCGGAGCTGACATTCGTTTTTTGACTTGCGGGAACTAGACGACTGGTCTATTTGGCGGTGTTCCATGAGCAACCGCCCCGTCACTACCAAAGAACGCATCCTGGATGCGGCCGAGGGCTTGATGCTGGCAAAAAGTTTCCATTCGGTGGGGTTGAATGAAATTTTGACCGCCGTGCAGGTGCCGAAGGGGTCGTTTTACCATTATTTTTCGTCGAAGGAACAGTTCGGGGTGGAGATGTTGAAACACTATGTCGCCGGGGCCACCGCCTACAAAACGCAGATGCTGCTTTCGCCCGTGCCCGAGGTGAATCCGTT
>JAYUWQ010000210.1:0-2080 GCA_043753485.1 bacterium | reverse complement strand
ATCTGGAAACCGTGACCCGACTGCTTTTCCTCACCGTCACCAATCCCCGCTAACCCGCCGGTTTTCCGCATGAAAATCCTATCTTTTTTCCCGCCCGCCATCGTGCTGCTGACTTTGGGTTGCCTGCCCTGCCGCGCTCAAACCCCGGAAGGTCCGACCCCCGCACCAATCCCCGGTCCTGCCGCCTCACCGATCCCGGATGGACCGCATCTACAAACCCGTGTCTTTGAAGTGCGGGCTGACTTTTTTGCTTATGCGGCTGATCCGGATCAGCATGCCACGCCAGTTGATCCGTTTGCGCCGGATGCGCCAAAACAAAAGCCATTGGCCCGGATTGATTACAAAACCGCGCTCATGCAGCTCGGAATCGAATTCTCCGCTCCCGGTTCTGCTGTTTCCCACGGGCCAGGCCGATGGGAAATCACTATGACCAACACGTCGGAGCAATTGGACAATTTCGAAAGCGTGCTCACACCGATGGGCACGGGCCCACCCCGCCAAGGCCAGGTTCATCTGGAAGTCTTCTCCATGCCGCCCTTGGTCGCCCGGAAAGCGCTCATCACCCACCCCAAAGAAAGCGATCTCTACACCTGGATCGAGACCGAACTAGCCAAGCCGGGCAGCGCTGTGAAACTGGAGCGCCATAGCATCACCATCGTGCGCGGCGGGCAAAAAACCAAGACCGAGGGCATCAACGAAATACCGCACCCCACGGAATTCGATCCTCCGGCGGTCCCGCAAAACGTCAGCCTGCCGGTGGCCGCCACCCCCACCACAACTCCCACCAACAACGCCACCTACGCGCCATGGCCCCGCACCGAACCCAAGCCGGATTCCATCGAGTTCCGCCATGCCGGGGACACCTACGAGCTGGAGCTGACCTTTGGAGATGATGGCAAAACAGTGGATCTCAACGTCGCGCCAGAGACCACCCGCCGCGTGGGCATTGCCAAATCCGGTCTGCTGGAAGACGTTTATCAGCCCATCTACGAAACTCAGAAATGCTCCGCTCAGGTTTCCAGCTTGGTCGGACAGCCCATCCTCGTCAGCACCTTCAGTCCGCCCGTGAATACCGGCGTCCCCGGTGGTAACAAGGTGGACCGCACGTGGCTTTTGTTCGTGACCGTGAAGCAGCCGGAGTAGGCTGGAAATGAAATCGCCAAGCCAGCGCAAATGCGCCGGATCAGCGGGGAGGGGACGCGGCGGGTCGGCTCAGAGACGATGCCGCTTGGCCATGGCCGGTTCCAGACCGCTTAGCAGAATCTGGATTCCCTCACGGAATCCCCATGCTCCCGCCTGCGGGTTTTGACAGAACTTTTACACAACTCTGACGCCCGTTTGACACAAAAGGAGCCGCTTGTGTCACGGTATGCCTGTGTCCGGCGTCTCCGGCTGGCCGCCTCTCTTCAAACCAAACATCCTCCATGAAACCAAGACCGCTCCCCATCCTCCTTACGGCCCTGAGCCTGTTCATCCCTCTCGCCGCCTACAGTCAGGCCGACAATCCGGCAGCCGATCCTTTCCTCAAGTCCAACACCCCATCCGTCGCGGCAGCCGCCCCGATGGCGAATGCCCTGCCCCGGGAAGGCTTGGTGCGCATGGAAGTTTTCACCCTTCCCTTGGAGGAAGGCCGGGCTGTCACCCGGAAATTTCCGAAACAGACCGATCTCTATGCCTGGTTGGGAGAAGAACTGGAGAAGGAAAAACCCACGGTGAAACTCGAACGCATCATGGTCCTCCGGGTGCGGGGCGGCCAGCGCTCGAAGGTGGAGGAACTGGATGAGTATCCCTACCCGACCGAGTTCGATCCGCCCCAGGTCCCGCAGTCGATCGGCATCGGTCAACCGGCACCGGGCACTACCACGGTCACCGTCACCCCTCCAACGCCCCCTCCAGTTCCCCCCAATCAGCCCGCACCCCCCGGAGCCAAAGGCGACCCTGGCCCCTCCGGCACCCCTGCCGCCTCCCTCCCCCGGCCGGCTGGTTCCTCAGCACCGGGCAGCGTCTTCTCCCCTTGGCCCTACGCCAGCAGTACTCCCGCATCCATTCAGTTTAAAAGCACCGGCTGGAGGCTGGAAAT
>JAYUWQ010000209.1:0-14214 GCA_043753485.1 bacterium | reverse complement strand
CGGTGGCTAAGGATTTCGTGCGGCGTCTGTGCGCGATCATCGCCGATGATTTCGCCGAACTCCGTGGAGTCGTCGTCACTGATTGGCGCGTCGAGCGAAGCCGGGCGCAGGCTCGCGGCCTTGAGCTGTGCGAGCTTGGCACGATCAATGCCAATTTCCTCGGAAAGTTCGTCGTCGGTAGGTTCCCGACCGAGGTCTTCGGACATGGACATGGCCACCCGGCGCATCTTGGAAATCTTGTCCACCATGTGGACGGGCAGACGAATTGTTTTCGACTGGTTGGCGAGCGCGCGTTTGATGCTCTGCTTGATCCACCATGCGGCGTAGGTCGAGAGCTTGCCGCCCTTATTAGGGTCGAAGCGCTCCACGGCCTTCATGAGGCCGATGTTGCCTTCGGAAATGAGGTCGAGCAGGGGCAGGCCGTAGTTGGCGTAGTCCTGGGCGATTTTCACCACCAGGCGCAGGTTGGCTTTGATCATGTGATCCCGGGCGGCCTTGCTGCCAGCCTGGATCTTGGCCGCGAGTTCGACTTCCTGTTCCGGGGTGAGCAGCGGGGTTTTTCCGATCTCCCGCAGGTAAATTTTGATGCCTCCATCAAGTTCAAGGTTGGCCATGGCAGTAGTGTCAGCAGAAAACGGGTTCGGATGGGTAAAACGAGGGGGACTTCAACGGGCGATGCGGCGCCGGTGATTCAGTCTGGGCGCCAAGTCCACCTCGGGGAGCGATGCCGCGCTCTGGTTTTACGGATAAATCAGGCACAAAAATTGCAGACCCGTCAGTGGAACCCGTGTTCAACACCTTTCGCTCCTGATCGTCAATAGCGATTTCAAGTTTGTTAAGAGGAAGGGTTGTCATAATTGTCACACAGAAGCGGCTGCCGGAGCGGAAAAACAGGGGTAATCACCTGAAAAAGTTTATCCCAACTGGAATTCCTTCCGTTTGCAGGCGACTCACAGCACGGAGCGTGCCCGGCACCACACACTCTGCGTTTGATTTTCAGGCAAATCCCATACAGCATCGCGCCCCGGTGGAAGGCTGGTGCCTCCTGCCTTCCCCGCTTTCAAACCCGGAAATCAATCCCTGCCCCCGCCTTCCCATGAAATCCTCCCTGCTGCCCCTCGCCGCCCTGATCCTCAGCCTCGGCGCTTCCGCCCCCCTGCGCGCCGCCGATCCCGCCGCCCCGGCTGAAAAAGCCGCCCCCGCTGCGTCTTTGGCTGATCCTTCGAAACTCACCGAAAAAGCCCCCGACAGCTTCAAGGTCAAGTTCACCACCACCAAAGGGGACTTCACCCTCCAGCTCAGCCGCCCCCTCTCCCCCAATGGCGCGGACCGTTTTTACAATCTGGTGAAGGCCGGTTACTTCAAGGACGTCGCTTTTTTCCGCGTCATCCCTGGTTTCATGGGCCAATTCGGCATCCATGGCGACCCCATCATCGCGGCCGCCTGGCGCAGCGCCAATATCCCGGACGACACCGTCAAAGGCAGCAACGTCCGCGGGGCGATCACCTTCGCCAAGTCCGGCGCGCCCAACAGCCGCAGCACCCAATTTTTCATCAACCTCGCCGACAACGCGAACCTCGACGGCATGGGCTTCTCCCCCTTCGGCAAAGTCGTCGAAGGCATGGATGTGGTCGATAAACTGAATGGGGAATACGGCGAAGGCGCTCCCAGCGGCCGCGGCCCGAACCAGATGCGCGTCCAGTCCGAAGGGAATGCCTACCTCAAAAAGGACTTCCCCCGCCTCGACTACATCAAGTCCGCCACCATCCTCCCCGCCGACGCTGAACCGGCCAAACCAGCCAAATAACCTGCCTCCCGGAGCCCCCCAACTTTCCAGTCCCGGCACCCCGCCGAAACTGAATCACCCAAAACCAACCACTTCCCCATGACCGACATCCGCATCATCCTCCACACTGACAAAGGCGACATCGAAGCTACCCTCTTTGCTTCGCAGACCCCCATGACCGTCGCCAACTACCTGAACCTGGCGACAAAGGAGTATTACAACGACATCAAGTTCCACCGTGTCATCGCCAACTTCATGATCCAGGGCGGCGACCCCTCCGGCACCGGCAGCGGCGGCCCCGGGTACAAATTCGGTGACGAATTCGTGCCCGGCCTGAAGCATGCCAAACCCGGCATCTTCTCCATGGCCAACGCCGGCCCCGGCACCAACGGCAGCCAATTCTTCATCACCCACCTGCCCACTCCCCACCTCGACGGCAAACACACCGTTTTCGGTGAAGTCACCAAAGGCCAGGACGTGGTGAATGCCATCCGCCAAGGTGACAAGATCAAATCCATCGAAGTCCTCGACCCCACCGATGATCTCTTCTCCGCCCAGGCCGCGAATATCACCAAGTGGAACGCCGCCTACAAGCGCTAGGCCATTCCCTGAGAGTCCCATTCCAAAAACGCCGGCCCGTGCCAACAGGCCGGCGTTTTTGCGTCCACGCCCCCGGTTCCGGGTGACGGAAAATAACCATCTTCCAGCTGGACAAACCGCCCCCTAACCGTGAGGTTCAGGTTGAACGTTATGCACACCTCCCCCCGCTCCTTGCTGCCCATGTGCCTCCTCACCGCATTACTCCACGCCGCCACGTTATCCCGGGCAGCCGCCGGAACCTTCACCGTCACCACGGACACAGACTCCGGGCCCGGTTCCCTTCGACAGGCCATTCTGGATGCCAATGCGGCACCCGGCAGCGATATTATCCGGTGCACCATTCCCTCGAGCGGCGCCCCGCCAGTAATCAATGTGACCGGGACACTGCCGGATATCACCGGCCCGTTGACCATGCGGGATGATTCGATGGAAATCCGTTCCACCGGAATGACTGCGGGCCAATCCCTCATAACCATTACCGGCGGCAATTCCACGGTCGGCCAGGTCAGCGTCGTCAGCACTACCGCTGGCACGGTCGGAATTACCCTCAGCGGAAACGGCGGAAACACCGTGGAAAATGCCTGGATTGGGATCAGTTATGCCAATTTGATTCCCTCGGCGGGCCTGCACGGCATTGTCATCACCTCTGACGACAACATCATTTCCGGCAGCCGGATCGGCGGTGCGTCCGGCGGGGATGGCGTCCGCATTACCGGCAACCGGAATACTGTGAAGGGTTCCTTCATCGGCGTGAATCCCGCCCTTGCTCCTGAACAGGCGATGGCGCCCAATCGCACAGGCATTCACCTCCTTGGCGGAGCGGATAATGTGATTGGCCGTCCCTTGGGAGATACCACCCCCTTTGGCAACAACCAAATCAGTGCCTCTCTTGAGACCGGCATTCATGTCGAAGGAGGCCAAAACCATCGCGTCCGGGAAAATGAGGTCAGTCCTTTTGGATTTTCTTCCACCACACGAAATGGAACAGGAACGTCCGGCCACGGCATTCTCATTGATTCCCAAGCCGACGGAATTCTCGTCGAAGCCACGCGGATTTCCAGCACCAATGGAGCCAATCTCCGGATCACCGGCGGCGCAAAAAACATAACGATTTCAGGCAAAAACAGTGAGATCTCCATGGCTTGGCAGTGTATCGCAATTGGGGAAACCGGGAGTGTGACGGTGGAAGACTACCGTATTTTTTCTTCCGGGGGAAGCGGCATCCATCTGGAGGGCGGGAGCGGAAAATCGGGTCCCATCCTTATCAGAAACAATCAGATCGCCGCCAATCCCACAGGCATTCATGTGGTTTCCGGCATGGGACAGGTGACGATTGGAACACGAAAGAATCCCACCGATGCTGTCTCCAATGTGATTTCAGGAAACTATTCGGCCAACGTGCTCATCACCGATCCTTCCGCGACCGTCCGCGTTACCGAAAATGCCATCCACCCCATTGCCCGTGCCGGGCCTTTCACGCCCTATCTCTCCACTCTGGCGATCAATCTGCAACCCGCCGGAGAACCGTCCGGGACCGCAACCCCCAATGATCCCCTGGATGCTGACACCGGCCCCAACGGACTGCAGAATAAACCCGTCATCCATGCCATTGTCCCGCTGACGGGCGACGCGATCCGGGTGGAGGCTATCTTGAGAGCCAAACCATCCACCACCTACACCGTGGAAGCGCACCAATATGCCCCGACCATGGTGGAGCCAAAGGCGCTGTTCATGGCAACGGCCACCGTCACCACGGACATTTCCGGCAATGCGGCCATTTCCCTGCCTCTCACGGCTTACCGGTCCGGCTGGAAAGTAGCCCTGACCGCCACTTCACCCGAGGGCGAGACCAGCGAATACAGCAACGCCGAGCCGGCTGGTTTTGTGGCCCCGGAGTTCCCGCTCCTGACCGACCAGTCTTCCCTGAGCTTTCCCGAGGCGAATGCCGACGCAGGCGCCTCCTACACCCTCGTAAGGCCTACGGGCCTCGCGGGGGCCTTTGACGCAACATTGAGCATTCTACCCGAATTTATCACCGCACCCAGTGGGCAATCCGCGCTGATAATCCTGCGTTACCGTCTCAACCCCGCTGATCCCTGGATCAATGTGGGCAATTTGGGCACCACCTTCACGGTTCCGTTCGCGGCCACTGACAATTCGAAAAACATCCACTTTTCCTCAAAGGACGATAATGGCTGGGACCCCACCGGCAAGCCTTCCAAGCTCACCGTAACCATGGGAGGCATATCAAAACAAATCCCGGTGCTATCCCCCGACAACGATCCGCCTCCGGTCTTTACCGCGACCAACGATCCAGAATTTGTCTCACCTCCCTTCCCGGGGATGCCGGTGCCTCCGCCAGGCTTCTTCGAAGACTCCATAACCGATCGAACCCGCATCCGGCTTATCGCCGACCGGACGGTTTCCACTTACATCAGTTATCAGATCACTTTCAATGCCGTCCAATCCACCGCGGTCTATGGACAGGATTTAACAATTCCGTCCTATGGAGTGGCCGTGCCATTCACCACGTCCATTTTTGAAGGCAGTCTCTCCACCTCAAGTTTTGGGGTCTCGCCCATCAACGACGCTCTGGTTGAGGGCGATGAAATCATCTCCTTCAACATCGTCAGCACCACGGCCGGATTCCCCTACAGCGCTGTGGTTCCCCTGACCTTGAAGGATAACGATTTCCACCAAGCCTTCATTACCGACGCTTCCGTGGCCGAGGGTAACTCAGGCACCACCCTGCTGGCCTTCCCCGTCACTATAGGGCAGGCCCTCCCAACCGATGTAACCTTTGACTGGACGACCGCAGCGGGCATCGCCACCCCAGGCACGGATTTCATCGCGGCCTCCGGCACGGTCACCATCCCCGCAGGCAGCACCAGCGCCTCCATCCAGGTCACCGTGACCGGCGATGCCCTGATCGAACCGACCGAGACCTTCACGGTGACTCTGGCCCATCCCAGCAACCCGGCCGTTGTCCTCTCCCGCGCCACTGCCACCGGCACCATCACCAACGACGACTTCGCGATGGTCTCTGTCTCCGACCGCACGGTATCCGAAAGCGCCGGCACCATCAGTTTCACCGCCACCCTCAGCGAGCCGGTACCCTTTGCTTCTTCGGTGGCCTACACCGTCGCCAACGGCACAGCCTCCCGCCCCGGCGATTACACCGTCACTTCTCCCAGCGGCACGCTTAATTTCCCCGCCGGCAGCACCACCGCCTTCATCAGCTTCAGCATCGTCAATGATACGGTCGTGGAGCCTGACGAAACCTTTACCCTCCAGCTCAGCAATGCTTCCAATCTGAACCTTGGCACCAGCAGCGCCATCATCACCATCCAGGACAATGATTCCCCCACGCTGCTCACACCCACGGTCGTCAGTATGGTCGAAGGGGACACCGGCACCCAGCCGCTTTCCATCTCCCTCGTTCTGTCCACGGCCGCCCTCCGGGCCGGCTCCCTTGATTGGCAAGTTACCGCCGACTCCACTGGCGTGGAAGCCGCCAGCGGCACCGTCACCTTCGCGCCTGGAGCCACCACCGCCAATCTGGGCCTTGCGATTGCCGGCAATCTCATTCCCCAGTCCACCCGCAGCGTAAAACTCCAACTCAGCAGCCCGGTCGAAGTCTCCCTTCCCGCTTCCATGGTCACCGTCGCCACCATCACCGACAACGATCAGCGCGCGATCACCGGCAATGCCGTGTCCCTCGCGGAAGGCAACGGTGGCACCAGTATCGCCCTCTTCCCTGTCAGTATCAGCACACCGCTGGAGGTGCCCGTCACCGTCCAATACCAGACCGCCGATGGCAGCGCTCTCACCGGCACCGATTACATGGCGGCCAACGGCACCGCCACCATTCCCGCTGGCGCCACCGAAGTCACCATCCCCATTACCGTTCTCGCCGACACCACCCTGGAGTTGACCGAGACGTTCACCGTCCTGCTAAGTTCGCCGGTCAACGCCACTTTGGCCACTGCTAACCTCACCGGCACTATCCAAAACGACGACGACCAGCCGGTCCTCCAAATCTCCCCGGCCACGGTCACCGCCGGCCCGGGCGGTCCCTTCATGGCCTGGATCGAAATCAAACTCCCTGAAGCGTCCAGCTCCCTCGGCTTCCCTGTGGCCTACGCGGTCGCCACCCGGAACGGCTCGGCCCTCGCCGGCACGGACTACACCCCTATCACTGGCGGGGTCCTTACCTTTCCGCCCGGCAATGGCACCCCTGCCTCCCTGTGGATCACGGTTACCGTCGCGGGCAATCAAAACGCCGGTGGTGGTCCGACCCAATTCCATGTGGACTTCACCCCCCTGACCGGTCCGGCCTCCATTCTATCCACCGAAGTCAAAATAGAACCCCTGCGCGTCACCGCATTTTCCCGGATCGGTCTCGGCTTCTACACCGTCAGCTTCCCTACCGGCATCGCCCAAAACTACGTCATCCAGCAGGCCACTTCCCTTGCGGGACCCTGGTCCGATAAAACCAGTGTCATTCCGGGCACTGGCAATCCGGTGGATGAGTTTCTCCTCTTTGCCTCCCAGCCCCGGGCCTATTTCCGGGTCCGTTCCTTCACCACGCCTCCGGCCACCCCGGCAAATCTCGGCCGCAATCCGTAGGCCAGCCCGTGGCAACGGGTCGGTGTTTGATCATCCCTGCCAACCCGTGATACGGCCTCACACCACGGCCCGGCGCAGCAGGCTGGCCGGGATTTTGAAGTGGGTTGGGTGTTTGTAGGAAAGATTGAGCAGCATCTGTCCGGAAATGATGTGGAAGCTCTGGGCCCACGCGAGGGGGGTGTTGTGACCCATCTGCGTCCCGAGGTAGAGTTCCGGGACGTAACCTTCGGGAGTCATGGCGCTCTCCAGTTGGATGAAATATTTCACGGCCAGATCGAAATAGGCGGAGCGTTGCTCCCAACTCAGGTGGATCGGGTGATGGTTGGCGTCGAAATCCTGCTCGTATTCCGCGAGCTTGGAATAACAAATCGACAGCCACGCCAGACCGAGCGGCCATTCCGCCGTCTCCCCTTCGTGGGCGACGGTGCCGTGACCCGAATACACGTCATTGGGATAACGCCGCACGCCGCGGGTGCCGACCAGATTCGTCTCGATGTTCTCCAGGATCATCAGCTTGGTCTCGTAGTCCACGATGGCATACGGCCAGATCAGGCTGAGCTGCGCCATATCGTAGGGGCGGCTGGGGGACTCCCGGGGGAGCAGTTCGGCGAGGGCTTTGTTGCCGTTGGCCACCATGCGCTGGCTAACCGGAACGAGGGTGCCGATCTCGGTTTTCTGTTTGTATTTGTAGTCGTAGAAACCCTGGTCGAACCACATGGTCAGGCCGCCCAGCACCGCGCCGAAGCTGCTGGAGTGCGCCTCGGGGCCTTCCTCCCACATGCCGAAGTCCTCCTCGAAGCCCATGTTGAAGATGTAATTCCGGATGTGGCTGATCAGGGTAAAGTCCTCCGCGGTGAAGCGGAAGCCATAACCTTTCCGGATCAGATCCCCCATTTTATACATAAAGAGGCCGAAGACATCCATCTGGTGGTGGCCCCAGTCGTCCGTGATGGTTTCGAGGGTGGTGGGATGCACGCGGGCCGGCATGAACAGGCCGCGCTGATCGAGCACGTTAGGCTTTAGGATGGACGCCTTGATGATGCGCAGGTGGTAGCGCTTAAAAATATCCAGCACGAGGCGGAAGCTCTCGATCATCTTGTCGAAGCACCCAAGGTATTCGTTCGCGTAGGTGGCGAACATGATGTCCCTGATCCAAAAAACATTGTAGGCATCTCCCGAGCCATCATCGGCAGAATAGGGGCTGGCGATGTAACCGCCGTTGGGCCGCCTCAGTCGTTCCAAGGTGCTGTAGGAGAGGCGGATCCGCTCATCGAGCGGGTGCTGGTGAAATTCGCCAGGAGGCGGAACGGGAGAAGTGCGGGTGCTGCGGGCCATATGGTCAGACATAAGAGATAAGCAGATTCGGTTCCGAAAATTGGGAGGATGGTGAATTCAGGGGGAAAAAGTGTCATTCCACGATGACAGCTCGGGGCGCGGACGGTAAAGCCGGGGTGCCCGCGAGGGCAGACCGGATGGCATCCTCGACGGGCAGCGCCCGCAGGGCATCGCGCACGGCGGGGGCCGTGACCGCCTCGGTGAGCTCCGGCAGGGTGAGCAGCTTGCTGTAGTAGGAAAAGCTGAGGGCGTGCAGCACGTCATTATCCTTCAGCAGGACCCGCATCACTTCGGACTGCACCAAGGGAGCCATCCGCGGCTGGCGGATCAGATTTTGCCACGCCGTTTCATTCCGGCGCAGGGCCAGCAGGGCGCCGAGGGCCGAGGCTTCGCGCGAGTGGAAGGGATCCACTTTATCCAACACCTGGCCCAGCGTGCCGGTGGAGACGCCATGGCAGAGTTGGACGAGCAACGGCGGTTCCTCCGGGGGCCCGGCACGCTGGGCCATGGCCGCTTTTTCCACCCACCGCATGCGCGCCACTCCACCACTGTAACGGATTGCCATCGCCGCGCCCCAGAGCACCAGCAATGCCGGCACCAGACTGAACAACCCGGCCCGGGTCCTCTGGGCAGCCCCGGCCGGAACCATCCCTGGACCACTGAACAGCGAAGCGAGGAACCGCTGGGAAAACCAGAACGCCAGCACCCCGCTGGCCACCGCGCCCCACTGGATTGCTTCGGCATGAAACCCATTCAGCCATGAGATCAAGGGCCCTGGAGCATACCGGAAAAAGGCCCAACCCGCCGCGGCACCGGCCATGACAGATACGGAGAACGTCACCAACCGCCCGATCCCGCGCGCCACCCCCCAGAGCACACAAACGCCGGCAAAGGCCAGCATGGCGAGGCGCAGGGTGGGTTCGGAGGTCAGGGAAAAAGGCATGGGGAAACGGCCCATAACAAACGGACCGGCGAGGCAATAAAGATTATCCGACGTTCAAAATTCAGCGCTCAAGGTCCTGTGTTGGACCGCAGATTGGGTAAAGATTCATTTCCCCACCTGTCCCCGATGCCGCAAGACATGATCCGCCAGCACCAGCCAGGTCATGGCCTCCACGATCGGCACCGCGCGCGGCAGCACGCAGGGATCATGACGGCCGCGGCCTTTCAGGGTAGTGTTTTCGTGGGGAGTGCTGGTCACGGTGTCCTGTTCGTGCATTACGGTGGCGACTGGTTTGAAGGCCACGCGGAACAGGATGGGCTCGCCATTGCTCATGCCGCCCTGCACTCCGCCGGAGTCGTTTTTGGTGGCATGGACCACCCCGTTTTCCATGCGGAAGGGATCATTGTGCTCCAGCCCGGTGAGCAGGGTGCCCGCGAAACCACTGCCGATTTCAAAGGCCTTGGTGGCAGGCAGGCTCAGCATGGCCTTGGCAAGATCGGCATCGATTTTATCAAACACCGGCTCGCCCAGTCCCGGCGGGCAATTCCTGACCACACACTCCACCACGCCACCCACACTATTGCCCGCGCCGCGCATTTCCTTGATGAGATCGGTCATCGGTCCCACCATCGCGGGATCGGCGGTGCGCACGATATTGCTTTCCACCAGATCGCGGGTCACGGCCGCAGGATCGATGGTGCCGGTCAGATTGTAAACACTCTTCACCCACGCGATCACTTCCAGCGTTGGATAGAGCGCCCGCAGAGCCTGTTGCGCCACCGCCGCGGCTGCTACCCGTCCAATGGTTTCGCGCGCACTTGAGCGCCCCCCGCCACGCCAGTCCCGGAAGCCGTATTTGGCATCGTAGGTGTAGTCGGCATGGCTCGGCCGGTATTTCGTGGCCATTTCGTTATAAGCCTCGGACCGCTGATCCTCATTGCGCACCATAATCGAGATGGGCGTGCCGGTGGTCAGCCCTTCAAAGACCCCGCTCAAAATCTCGGCCCGGTCCGCTTCCTTGCGGGGCGTGGTGATTTCGCTTTGCCCCGGACGGCGGCGGTCCAGTTCGGTTTGGATGTGTTCGAGAGTCAGTGGCACCCGGGGCGGACAGCCGTCAATCACCACACCGACCCCGCCACCGTGGGATTCCCCCCAGGTGGTGATACGAAAAGCCTGACCCCAAGTGCTGGACATAAGACGACCTATCTGGGAGAGGAATCCGCCCGCAGCAAGAGGGAGGTGCTCCGGAGTAAATTTGGAGTGCGGCGGCCCTCCGCCGCTTTCGGGACCGGACCGATGCGGCCCCACCCGGCAGTAGATGTTCTCCGGGCCGCAGCGGCTCCGTTTCCCCATGCCTCCGGCATCTTCCTAAAGCGGCGGAGGGCCGCCGCACTCCAAAATGCCCACCGCCCTTGCGCCGGGAGCGCGGCGATGCACGGTCCCGCCATGTTGGAACGGTTGCGTTGCGGAGTCATTACCACGGGAGCTTTCCGGGCTTACCTCGCGCAGTGGCATGAGGAAACCGAAGGCGGCAACTTCGGCCTCATCCCGCAGCTCGACTACGTGCGTTTCGCCAGCGGCGAACGCGCCGGCCAAGCCTACGCCAGCCTGCTCTGGCAGCCGATCAACAAAATAAAGCCGCACGAAATCTTCGAGATCGGCCGCATCAAGGTTTACCTCTCCAAATCCACCCGCACCGCCCTGAAGGAGCACTGTCTGGATATGAAGGATGGGGCGATTTTTGTGAAGTGAGGGTAGCGGGATGTTTAGAGGCCGGACATGACCGGGTGCAGATATCTGATTTCCGGAACCTGGGCTCCCCCGATTTCGAAGCATTTCCGTGAGCTTTCCTCCGGCACAAACCCGGCGGCACGATAGAAGCCGATCGCTTTCAGATTCTTTTCAAGCACCCAAAGACTGATCACAGTGCTGCCTTGCTGCACCAGCTGCCTGCGGGATTCGAGCCACAACCGCCGGCCAACTCCTTTGTCCCAATAATCAGGCAACACATAAAGCGCCCAGATCTCACCGGCACTTGAGGAAGCTCCCTCATCCCGGCAGCACCCGAAGCAGGAAAAGCCGACGACCTTCCCTGCTGCCTCTGCCACCAGAACACGGGGCATTTCCTCCGAGATAGATCCGCGCCACACTGCCTCATTCTCCGAGGCGTCCATCGCATCAAGATAAGGCTGAGGAATAATGCCACGAAAAGCGTGCCGCCATGTCAGCACACGGATCCCGGCGATGGCTGGCGCGTCATCCGGGAGGGCAGCGCGGACATTCATGATCATGCAAAATCCGCTATAGTCCTTTGCAGGCCGCGCCCGGACGGGCACTCTCCACATTTCACCCCGGATACTCCGCCACCACTTCGATCTCCACCATGGAATCCAGCGGGAGCTTGGCGACCTGGAAGGTGCTGCGGGCGGGTTTGTGATCACCGAAGGCCGCGGCATAGAGCGGATTCAGGGTGGAAAAATCGGCCATGTCCTTGAGGAAGACGCTGCATTTCACCACGTGGTTCATGGTCAGACCAGCGCCGTCGAGGAGGCCTTTAATATTGGCGAGAACCTGCTGGGTCTGGCCGGTGAAGTCGGTGGCTTCGATCTTGCCCGTGGCGGGATCGATCGGGATCTGCCCGGAGGCGAAAAGGAGATTCCCCGTGCGGACGGCCTGTGAATAAGGACCAATGGCGGCAGGGGCTTGGGCAGAGTGGATGATTTCCATGACGCGATCATGAGCACGGGCCGACCGGAGCGCAACGGAGTTTGGGATGGGAGGGAAAGGTGGACGAAGCTCCTGCTGAGTAGCAGAGCAGGAGTTTTGCCAAGGCGCTGGAAAGCCAGTCAGCCGGAACTCAGCATGAGCTTCGTCCACCCCGGCGCGGGACCGGAGGGGCCGGATGCCTGCCCTTGTTGTCTAGCCCTTCAGCCGCGCCACGCAAAACAGGCTCTGCGTGGTGAAGTCCGCGGCCGTCAGTTCCGGATGGCGGGCGCGGATGGCCTCGGTAAGGCGGCCCGCGCCTTGATTGGGCGTGGATGGAGTGGTGCGCTCCATCTCAATTTCAAAATACTGGCCCGTGATGGCGCGGACTTCCTCCAGGCGCAGACGGTTCAGTTTGGTCATCACGTAATGATCCGGCGGGTGGGTGCCGTCAAGATGCGCCCAGTCGGCGAAGCGCTGCTGGACGGGATTTGTCAGGTCGAGGCGGCCGAGGGTTTTCGGCTCCTGGTGGTGGCCGTTCCAGGAAAACCAATTGTGGTGGCTGAAGATGAGCCGCCCCCCCCGGGCGCAGCAGGCGGGCCACCGAGGCAAAAACCCCGGCCGGATCGGTCAGGTGCTCCGTGGCATTGTGCAGGGTGGCCACATCAAATAACATCCGGGCTTCCAGTTCATTGGATATGCCCCGGATCATGCGGAACCGGTCGATCCGTTCAATCAGCATCTCCGGGGTCCAGCCACAGTGGAGGCGCTTCCCGGAATGCGGACTCTTCAGCACCCCCGACTTCGGTTTGATGAGCGGATCCACCCCCGTGCAGCTGCGTGCCCCTTCCAGCAAAAACCCAAAACCATGCAGCCCCATGCCGCAGCCGACATCCACCACGTCCCTGACTTGGCACCAAGGGGCCAGCGCCTTGGGCCAGCGCAGATAGCCGAGTTCCAGGGCCTGCTGCACGGCAGGAAGCGGCAGGGCATTCACCCGGGAAAAGCTCCAGTCATTGGCCTTCAGAAAATGGGGATAGCGCCGCCAGTAATACACCGGACAGCGGTCCATCAGACGGAGCTTGAAGTCAGGGGAGCGCGATTCGATACGGGCCATGTCCCGGCCTCATCACCCGGACGCAGGGGCAAGTCAAACGGGCGGGCGGAGGCGCGACGGGGCGGCAATCGGAGCATCGCCCCGCGCGTTTTCGGGGGCCTTGCGTTCCTGCCCCGCCACCCCCAGGTTCCGACCATGAGTATCTCCCTGCCTCCCCGGTTGGCAGCCGTCTGGCAACGGCTGCCCTTCCGCGCCATGCTTCTGGTGGTGCTGTTCCTCTTCATCGTGAAGGAACGGTATCCCTTCTCCAATTTCCCCATGTACTCCAATGTCGATGAGGAAGCCGATATCCTTTATGTGACCGACCAGGCAGATGGCCCTCTGCCCATGGATGCCGTCTTCCGCACCGGCTCCGGCACCGCCAAGAAGATGTATAAAAAGGAACTCAGCACGATCTCCAAAGCCGCTGGCCGCAAGCTGGAAACGGCCACTCCGGAAGACCGGGCTGCCGCCGGCCGGGCCGTCATGGCCACCATCGTGGAGCGCATCCGCCCCAAGGCCATGCCCGCCAGCGTTTCCCAACTGCGCCTCTACCGGAAAACCTTCCGCCTCGAGGACGGCGGGCTGGCCCATCTTGAACCGGAACGTCTCGCCGAACTCCCCCTGCCCGCCCCATGAGCGACGCTGCCCCCATGATCAAACGCCCCTGGTGGCAGCCCGGCCCGTTCGACTGGAGCGCCCTCGAAATGCTGCTGATGCGCGCCGGGTTTGCCGCACTTGTCTTTTGTACCATCAAGTGGGAGACCGGAGCCTGGACCACCCAGAAATTTCCCAATGGGATCGCGCATTTTCTGGATCTCACGTGGATCGGCCAATCTCCTCCCGGCCTGGGCCTGAAAGCCCTCACCCTCGGTGGCCTGGCCCTGTATGTGGCCGGCTGGCTGCCCGCCCTGGGCCTCCTGCCTGCCTTGTTTTTCAGCATTGTCATCGGCACCCTCGGCAATTCCCAGGGCGCCATCAATCACAGCACCCAGCTGGTGACCATGATGCTCCTCGCGCAATTTTTGGTCTACCTGATCCCACGCGGACCCGGGGTGGGGAAACCAGCCGCACATTGGACCCGTCCGGGCCTCACTGCGCAACAGCGGGCCATCTGGTCGA
>JAYUWQ010000208.1:0-5105 GCA_043753485.1 bacterium | reverse complement strand
ACGCTCAACCCCTCAAATCCCAACTCGGCCCCCAGCGCATTCACCCCTTCCCACCGCGGGAATCAGGGGCTATAACACTCCCTGTGGGATGCTTGTGTTAAAAAAAGAGTGGTTTTTGGAATGGGCTTGCATTGCGATATGAAAACACAAGCAGGCAAACAAAGCCAAATAAGCGAAGTCCTAAGGTTACGATGCATTCGAGTGAATTTAGAGTGAAGTTTACCTTTCACGAGATAAATGCAACTTGGTGAAGCCAATCAGGTTGAGATGAAATTTGGCGAACACACGTGAAGTGCCCTTTGCCACCCAAATTACGAGAGCAGAGGGTTCCTGTCCACCCTTTCCCCGTTTCATTTCCTGATCCTGGACGATCCCGCGGAGACCGCTTGCTGGAGGTGTGGTGAGAAAAGGAACCCCGGCCGCCACGGTGCTTGCCGGAAGCCGCTCCGGGTGAGGAGGCGCTGGAGGCACCGCAAGTTTCCCGACTGGAGAAAATGAGACCAACCCCGGGGCTGGGCCAACTGGCCCGCAAGCCGATTGCCAGGCCTCATCCGGGGTGTAGGTTGGAAAATGTTTGAAATCCGGGACAGACCCAAAGTTGTCGAAAAAGCCCTCCTCATCGGAGCCTACTTTGAACCACGCGAAAAAGAGGAAGCCGCCAGCCTGCTGGAGGAATTGGCAGAATTGGTGACGACGCTGGGCATCCCTATTGCCGAAAGCGTGCTGGTGTATGTCCGGGACAGTAACCGCAAATACCTCACCGGCTCCGGCAAGGCCGCGGAACTGATCGCCCAGGCCAAGGAACTGGGCTGCGATGTCATCATCTTCGACAACGGCCTCGCCCCGATGCAGCAGCGTGCCTGGGAAACCGATGGCGGCATCACGGTGATCGACCGCGAGGAGGTCATCCTCGACATCTTCGCGATGCGCGCCCAGACCGCAGAGGCCAAACTCCAAGTCGAACTCGCCCGCCAGAAATACGCCCTGCCCCGGCTGGCCCGGATGTGGGGACACCTCGACCGTCAGGGCGGTGGCGGCGGAGCCGGCAGCGGTGGGGCGGCCCGTGGCGAAGGGGAAACCCAGATCGAAACCGACCGCCGCCTCGCCCGCGACCGCATCACCGCCCTCCAGCGCCAGATCACGGCGGTCAAACAGCAGCGCACCACCCAGCGCAAAGAACGCCAGCGCGTCCCCATCCCGGCGGCCGCCATCGTCGGTTATACCAACGCGGGCAAATCGACCCTGCTGAACCTCATCACCGGCGCCACCGTGCTGGCCGAGGACAAGCTTTTTGCCACCCTCGATCCCACCACCCGCAAGGTGCAGCTCCCGGACGGCCAGCAGATGCTCCTGACCGATACCGTCGGTTTCATCCGCAATCTTCCCCACCGTCTCATCGAGTCCTTCAAAGCCACCCTGGAAGAGGCCGCCCTCGCGGATTTCCTCATCCACGTGCTCGATGCCAGCCAGGAGCGGGTCTTCCAATTCTACGAAACCACCATGGGCGTGCTCAAGGAGCTCGATGCCGATGACAAAAAGATGCTGGTGGTCCTCAACAAGATCGACCTCATTCCTCCGGCGCGCCGTCAGGAGGTGGCGGCCCATTTTGACAAGCCTGCCCTTGTCTCCCTCAAGACCGGTGAAGGCATGCCCGCCCTGCTGGAACGCCTCAGCGGCATGATGCTGGAACGCACCCGCCGCATGAAACTCCGCCTGCCCCAGTCGGAATTTGCCCTCATGAGCCTGATCCATGAACAGGGCAAGGTGATCAGTCAGGACTACGACGGCAATGACATCCTCCTCGATATTATCATGCCCCGCCGCTTCGAGTCCCAGCTGGAACCCCACCTCGATCCTCCCCTGCCCGCCCGGGTGCCGGAGGCGTGGGAGACCACCCAGCGTTAATATTTGCACATTCGCTTTTCCTCATTACTCCATCTGCCCTTATTCAAATTTAACGTCGTGGTCTCAATCAAGCCACTGCTGGAATCCGATTCATGATCACGCGCTTTACTGTTTCCAATTTCAAACGCCTCCAACATGCCGAATTGGAGTTGGGTAGTGCATCGGTTTTCATTGGTCCAAATAATTCGGGGAAAACAACAGCACTTCAAGCTCTTGCCCTCTGGGATGTAGCTTGGCGCCGCTGGTCTGAGAATCGGGACAAGAGTTCTGCAAAAACCCGAACCGGGGTCGCCATCAATCGCCGCGACCTTTATGCGATACCGGTACCAAGCGCCAAGTTGCTGTGGAACGATCTTCATACCCACGAAAGCAACAGCAATGTCTATATGACCCTTACGGCTGAAGGAGTTTTTCAGGATGAGCCATGGATCTGTGCCTTCGAATTTTACTATGCGAATGAGGAGTCGTTCTACTGCCGTCTAAAAGACAACCCGGAAGGAAAAGTGCCCGAGGGGGTGCGCGGCCACAGCGTGGTATACCTCCCTCCTATGTCCGGGCTGTCTGAACGGGAGCACCGGAAAGAGGCCGGCGAGATTGCAGTCCTGATCGGCGAAGGCCAAACCGCGCAAGTCCTGAGGAATCTTTGCTGGCAGCTTTATTCCAAGGAAGACAAGCAGGCTTGGCAGCAGCTTTGTGGACATATAAAACGCCTCTTTCATATCGATTTGTTGGAACCGACCTACATAAAGGAGCGAAGCGAACTTTCTCTGGGATACAAGGAACGATCAGGGGTGAAGCTGGATTTATCGTCTTCTGGCCGTGGGTGCCAGCAAGTGTTGCTCCTGTTTACTTATATGCTGGCAAATCCGGGCGCGGTGCTACTTCTCGACGAACCTGATGCTCACCTCGAGATCCTGAGGCAACGTGACGTTTACAACCTGCTCACCGAAATCGCCGCCCAGCAGGGATCCCAGATCATCGCGGCGAGCCATTCGGAAGTCGTCCTCCAGGAAGCTGCTGAGCGCGATGTTGTGATTGCGTTCGTAGGCCATCCCCATCGGATCGACACCCGATCGAGGCACCAGGTCAGGAAGGCGCTCGAATCCATCCGCATTGCCGACTATTATCTGGCCGAACAAAAGGGCTGGATGCTGTATTTGGAAGGCTCGACGGACCTCGCCATCCTGCGCCGCCTTGCCCAGCGGCTCAATCATCGTGCGGCGGAGATACTCAGTGACTCGGTGCCAGTCATTTACCTCGGAAATAACAAACCACAGGAAGCCCGGGATCATTTTCAAGGACTGAGGGAAGCCAAGCCGGATCTGGTCGGTGTCGCCGTCTTTGACCGGCTGGAGAAGGAACTCCATACCGGCTCCCAACTCACCGAACGCATGTGGAGCCGACGCGAAATCGAGAACTACCTGACCACACCAGCAAGCCTCCAGGGATTTGTGCAGCAAGGGCTTAGCAGACATGATCTAATTGAAGAAGCCGAACGTAAAACGCGCCTCGATATTCTCGCACAATGCCAATCTGAATTGGTCAGCGCACTGCGGATCACCCAGAAGCCCGACCCTTGGGGACCCGATATCAAAGTTACCGATGATTTTTTGGATCCGCTGTTCGCGAATTTCTACCAGCGTCTGGGCACTCCGCAGCAAATTTTCAAACGGGACTACCACGGCCTCGCCGACGCCATTCCTGTCGAGGAAATTGCCCCGGAAGTTCTTCAGATGCTCGATCTCATCGCTGACACCGCCAGTAACGCCGCCCCCTGCCGTTGAAATGATTCCCGCGGACGCTCAACCCTCCCTCGTTACAATCTCCAGCCCCGGCCACAGCATCCGGGTGTATTTCCAGCGGTGCAGCGCATCCCATGCGGTGAGTTGGTAGAGCAGCACGATGAGCCAGAAGACGAACTGATAGGAACTCTTGGCGCATTTGTGGCGCAGGCGGCGTTGGGCGAGGAAGGCCGCGGGCCAGCCGCCGATCACTTCAAGGAAGTGCAGGGTCGACTCCGGGATACGCCACAACCCCTCCCGGGCGCGGTGCTTGTCGTTGGCATAACACCGCCACGCCAGCGCGTTCACCCCGAGGAAATAGGTGCCCCACGCAGGAGTATTGAAATCATAAGCCCATCCGGCCACCCCTGGCACGATCAGCAAAAGAGTGAGGAAAAGGGTTCCCGGCCAGGTTCCCCGGCCCGTGGGATACGCTCCGGCCGTCTGCACCGCTTTTACCGCACAGCGCCGGCCGTTGGCATCGCGGCCCAGGGAATATTGAATATTCTCGCCCACCGCCGGAGGGCGATGCCACTTCACAAAATCGCGGCGGTGCAGAAAGATCCGTTCCCGGCCGGAGTCGAGAAACCCATAACCCTTCTGCCGGTCCCATTCAGCCACCCGGGCGCTCAAGATCTGGCGGTTCGCAGTCATGGCATGGGCATCAGGGTAAAGCAGACCGCGGCTGGCGGACGGATCGGCCCCGCTCCGCCGGGAGGCCCGGACAGCTTATGGGAAAAGGGTCGAATTTGAAATAATTTCCACATCCTCCATAATAAACTACAGAATTCCCGCTGACAAGTCCGGTTTCCGGCCGCCCCGTTCCGGTGATCCCGCTTCCCGGCAGGATCCCCCGGGGCAAAACTGAAAGCCCCGGGGGCCGGGCTGCGTTTGCACCTGCATGAATTCAGTTCCCTTTTTTGCTGCGGCGGCTCTTACCCTCTTCGCTGGTTCCGTCCGGGCGGACTGGCTGCAATTCCGGGGGCCCGATGCCTCGGCCCGCGGCACGGGCCAGCCGCCGGTCACCTTCCAGCCCACCGATATCGTGTGGAAAACGGCCCTCCCCGGACGCGGCTTGTCCTCGCCGGTCATTGTGGGCGGCAAGGTCTTCCTCACCGCCGCCAGTGGCCCGTCCCAGGAAACCCTGCACGTGATTTGCCTGGATAACACCACCGGCAAAACGTTATGGGAACGCCGCTTCCAGGCGACCGGCCGCACCATGTGCCACGAGAAAACCAACGTGGCCGCGCCAACCCCGGCCAGTGACGGGACCCGCCTCTTCGCGTTGTTTTCCTCGAACGATTGTTTCGGCCTCGATCTGGAGGGGAATTTGTTGTGGGTGCGGGGATTCACCCTGGACTATCCCAATGCCAGCAACAGCCTCGGCTTGGCTTCGTCGCCCATCGTCGTGGGCGGGGT
>JAYUWQ010000207.1:0-5108 GCA_043753485.1 bacterium | reverse complement strand
GTTCGAGTTCGTAGAGGGAGTCGTTGCGGGCTTCATCAATCCGCGGGTGCTGGCTGGTAGGGCCGATGAAGAGCCCACTGAAGAGGAACGAGAGGGAGGGGTGATTCTGCCAGAAGTTGATCAGACTGCGCAACAGATCCGGGCGGCGCAGGAGCGGGCTGTCGGCGGGCGTATTGCCGCCGATGACGAGGTGGTTGCCTCCACCGGTGCCGACGTGGCGGCCATCGATCATAAATTTCTCCGTGCCCAGCCGGGTGAGCCGGGCTTCCTCGTAAACGATAGTGGTGTTATTCACCAGTTCGTCCCAGGAAAACGCGGGCTGCATGTTGACCTCGATCACGCCCGGGTCGGGGGTGACTTTCAGGTTCTGCAGGCGCTGGTCATAGGGCGGCGGAGTGCCTTCTAGAACGATCGGAAGCTTGAGCTGCGCAGCGGTGGCTTCGAGGGCCGAAATGAGATCCAGATAATCCGAAGTGGTGCGGACAGGCGGGATGAATACAAAGAGTTTGCCTTCGCGGCACTCGACACAGAGGGCGGTGCGGGAGATCCACGGGGCGCTTTCGCCCGGACTTGGTTCACGGTTGGGATCGGCTTCCGCGGCTTCCTCAACGGGCTGGGCGGCGAGTTCCTTGACGGGATAAGGTTCGGGCTTTGCCGCCGAAGCCGCGGCTTCCTGGAGCACCTGCTGGCGCGGGGAAAGCTTGGGAGGTTCGGCGACGGTGGCCGCACTGGCGTCCCGGACGTCTGACGGGTCTGGCTCGCCGGGCACAGTCAGAATTCCGGGATGGAAATTCCGCCCGGCCGCGAGGCGTTCCAGCGGCGGCACAAACGGAGCGAACGGATCCTGGGGAATGGTGGGATCCACGTCATGGAGGCGCGGATGTTCCTCGTCGGAGACCCAAGGGATGGAGTCCAGGGGAAGCCGCAGGCCCATGGCAGAGTCACCTGGAATCAGGAAAAGGTGTTCGCGGCGGAGGAACCACGAGCCCGTAATCCAAGTCCCGTTTTTTTCACGCCGCAAAGGCATGACGTAACCCACAATGTTGTCGAGCCCGTTGGTATAGATTTTGGCGAGACGGTCGCGTTCCTCCTTGTCATCGAGTTTCGAGTCGAGGACATCGACATTGCCAGGGAGGCGGCGCTCGCGCCAGAGGTAATACCAGACATCCTCGTAGCCAGGCAGGATGTGATCGGCGGTGATGCCGAGGGTTCCGGTCAGGGCGGTGATGAAGCGCTGGGCGTCATCCGCGGTGTGGCCGTAGTCTTTGTTGATGTCGGCGAGCAGGGAATCGTCGTGCCAGAGCGGCTGGCCATCCCGCCGCCACCAGCAGCCATAGGACCAGCGGGGCAGGGATTCTCCAGGATACCATTTGCCCTGGCCATGGTGGAGCAGGCCATCCGGGGCAAACTGCGCCTTGAGCCGCCGGAGCAGGGTGCCGCAGAGTTCACGTTTGTGAGGGCCCACTGCGGTGAAGTTCCACTCCTCGCCTTCCATGTCATCGATGCTGATGAAGGTAGGCTCTCCGCCCATGGTCAGACGGACATCACCGGCCACAAGTTCCCGGTCGATCTGGTGGCCGAGGGCTTCAACATCCGCCCATTGCGCTTCGGTGTAGGGTTTGGTGACGCGGGGCGATTCCACCACGCGGCTGATTTCCATGTGGTGGGAAAACTCGGTCTCACAGATCCCGATCGCGCCGCTGATCGGGGCGGCCGCGCTGGGGTCCGGCGTGCATGCCAGGGGAATGTGGCCTTCGCCTGCGAACAGACCCGACGTGGGGTCTAGGCCCACCCACCCGGCTCCGGGCAGATAGACTTCCACCCACGCGTGGAGATCGGTGAAATCCACCTCCGTGCCCGACGGGCCGTCGAGGGACTTGATGTCAGGAGTGAGCTGGATCAGATAACCGCTGACAAACCGGGCGGCCAATCCCTGGTGGCGCAGCAACTGCACCATGAGCAGGGCGGTGTCACGGCAGGAACCGGACTGGAGCGTCAGGGTCTGTTCCGGCGTCTGCACGCCGGGTTCCAGCCGGATGCCGTATTGAATGTCGTTGGCGAGGCTGGCGTTGAGATCGACCAGATACTCGATGGTGCGGCGTTTGGTGCGGTTGATGGAGTCGTTGTATTTGGCAAAGGCGAGACCGCTGGTGTTTTTTTCCAGGAAGGGACCCAGCTCCTTGGCGGTGGCCGGCTCATAGGCGAAGGGAAATTCTTCGGCGTATTCCTCGAGGAAAAAGTCGAAGGGATTGAACACTGCCAGCTCCGCCACGAGGTCCACCTCGATGGTGAGTTCCGTGAGGGGTTTTTCAAAATTGAGGCGGGCGAGGTAATTGGAAAAGGGATCCTGCTGCCAGTTCAGGAAATGCTGGCCGCCCTCGACCTTCAGCGAGTAGGAAATGATCGGGGTGCGGCAATGGGGTGCCGGCCGCAGGCGGACAATGTGGGGACCATGCACGGTGGGCCGGTCGTATTTGTAAGTGGTGCGATGGGTAAGGGCGACGTGGATGGGCATTGCAGGAGGGGAATTAGCAGAACGTCTGCCGGGATGAGAAAAAAGTCGTGCGGGAAATGCTATTTATGAAAATTCCTCATGTTTGCTGGAATTTGAGGGCAAAGAGCCGATGGCTTCCCCGCGAATTCCGGAATTTTCCAAAGTTTTCTGAAACTGACTGGAGGAAATGGCGAATCACAAAAAGGGGTGGCACCAAAAAAACCGCCCGGGGATGGGACTGTTGGGGAGGGAGAGGTCAGGTAGGTGGGGGGATTTGTGGAAGGGTCTGTTTCCGGGAGTGAATCCCGGCTTTGCATCTGCGCCAATTCTGCTTTCTTTTCCTACGGCCAGCCCGACTGCCCGGCTTGGTTTTTCTGGTTTTCCATGACGCCCGTTCCACCCCGCTATTTGTTGCTTTGCGCCACCCACCGCACGGGCAGCAATCTGCTGGAGCAATATCTCAAAGCCTCCTCAGTGGCGGGCAAACCCAAGGAATTTTACAGCCCCGATCTGTCACGGGAACTGGCGGGTAAATTTCAATTTCCGGATCCGGATCAGGCGTTCCTGCGCTATCATGAAGCGATCATGGCCAAGTGGCACACATCCAATGGAGTGTTCGCGGCCAAAATCATGTGGCGCCATCTGGAAAGCATCCGCGCCCGGTTTTTGGCGGATCCAGCGGTTTCGAACCGCCCTCCGGGGACATCCGCGTGGGAGACGCTGCTGGAGTTGATGCCGGATCCGATGGTGGCGCATGTGACCCGGCGGGACAAGGTGTTGCAGGCCATTTCCATGGTGCGGGCCAAACAGACCGGCCTTTACACCACGGTGCATCTGGACCGGGGCCGCAAGCAGCGGTTGGAGCCGGGCGATTACGACTTTCATGCGATCAAACTGCACGTGGAAAAACTCACCGCCGAGGATGCGGCCTGGGTGGAGTTATTCCGCCAGCACGGCACGCCGGTCCAAACGATAGTATTCGAGGATTTTGTGAAAGCCCCGCAGGAAAACACGGCCCAATTGCTCACCCATCTCGGTCTCCCCCAGCCACCGGAATGGATCCTGCCCGCCGTGGCGGCACGGCCGCAGTCTGATGGGATTTCGGCTGAATGGCGCGAACGCTACCTGGAGGACGACGTGCGGGGAGGGCCCGGAGTGGATCTCGAGCGGGAGCGACGCCACCGGGCCCGCAAAGCGTTGGAAAGACAGGCCGCGCGTCAGGCCCGCTGGAGCGGTTGGCAGCATCACGCGCCCGGACGGTGGCTCATGGCAGTGGAAAAATGGTGGACGAGGAACGAGCCGGAGGTTCTTCCCGGGGATGCCCACGGGGATGGCGTCAAGCGGCCCAAACCACCCGGCGATCTCCCGGCCTCAGAAGTTTCCAACTGACAGGCGGGCCGTGCCCCACGAAGTTTGCCCCATGCGGGTCGCCGCAAATCCTAACCAGCATCCGCGGATGGCCCCGGGTCCGGGTCCGGGTTCCGTCGATTCGACCACCAGATCAGCCAGCCGGGCAGATTCAGCAGGACAATGCCCACCACCAGCAGATTTTCCACGAACGCGAGTTCCATCAGGTGCAGCACCAGGAGGTGGAACGAAATGATGCCAAAGCCATACAAGGCGGCCCAACTCCGGCGGAAGATGAGCAGAAAGGCTGTCGCTTCCAGGAGGAGACCAAGGGAGAAAAAGGTTTTGGCGAACCTGGGGCACTCCATCATGAAGGCCGCGTTTGACGGGATGGGATGCCGGTAGCGGTCGTTGTCAGGATCCGGCTTGTCCAGCGGCTTCGGAGCGTCCCCATCCAGATACCTCGGATTCAGATCATTGTAAAAATTTTGCCGGTGGGTTTTGACGATCTGATTGGCAAAATAGGGTGCATTTTTGATCCACTTGCCATCCGACTTTTCCCACTTGGTGGCGAAGGTGATCACGTAAGCGGCCGCGATGGTCGCGGCCATGAGCAGCCAGTGCGCCGTCCAATTCCCCGGCCGCAGCCAGTCCGGCAAGGATCTTTTCCGCAGCAGGCAGCTCGCCCGCCCCAGCAGTTGCGTCCAGGCGGCGATGGTCTGGGCCAGGAACAGCAGAGCCGTCAGGTTCTGCCCGTGATGCGGGGCCCCCTGGGAAGCATAAAGCGACCGGCCCAGGCAGTGCAAAACCGTCAACGCCGTCACCGGTACCAGAATCCCCCATCCGGCGACATACCAGACCAGAAGCCCGGCGGCAAATTTCAGCATCAAATCCCAATGGCCAGCCTGGCCGAACCATAACACGGCATCCGGAAACCAGACCGCCAATCCGGCAGGATGGGGCAGGGATTCAAACCCCACGCGGTTCTGCAGGCAGTGCCAGAGGACAAACGCCAGCCCCGCCCGGAGACAAAATCCTTCCAGCCGTCCGTTGCGTTGGCCATCCGTCCCCGCCAGCAAAAATGTGCGCCATGGGCCCGGCATCCGATGCCGCAGCATCACGATCAGCAGGGCCAATCCCACCACCGCGGTGTACTGGCTGAGCAGCCTCCACAGGCTGAGGTAAAACCCCACCGCAGAATCACCCAGCTCCTTTTCCGCTACTTCGGGGTTCCCTTGCATGGGCGGCCCGGCATCCGGCAGGGAAG
>JAYUWQ010000206.1:0-2085 GCA_043753485.1 bacterium | reverse complement strand
GGGGTTTCACTTCGCCCTCCAATCCTTCACCCACTCCCATGATCAAATCGCCCACGTGCAGGCCGCCGCTTTTGTCAGCAGGTCCGCCGGAAACGAGGCTGCTGATTTCAGCAGCGCCATCCTTGGCCTTGAGCACGGCACCGATGCCGGTCAGCGACTTCTTCATATCAATATTAAAGCGGTCCTGCTCCGGCGCACTCAGGTAATCCGAGTGCGGATCGTAGGCATTGGAAATGCAGGAGAGCAGGAAGTTGGTGGCATCCTCATCATCCTGCTCGGCAATCGCTTTGAGGAAACTGTCGTAACGTTTGAGAATTTTTTGTTCGGGGGTATCCGGCGTTTTCTCCACAGTCTTGGGCGTTCCCTTGGTGCCATCCGGGTTCACGGGTTGGATTTTGATCTCGGGAGTTTCCTGGGGAGTTGACTTGGGAGCCTCGCCGGGAGGGGTGGGCGGGGTGTTCTGCGCGCCAGGCGGAATGGTCTTTTCATTCGCTTTTTGCTGATCCTGCGGCGCTTCGGTCGACGGGGCTGCGTTGTCCTTGGCGGCTTTGGCCTTCTTGCGCTCGGCGGCCCGGGCGATGTTCAGGTGCTCCTGCAGGACCTCCCGGGTGATTTGACGTTTCCAGAGATCGTCGAGTTCGGCTTCGGTGGCCGCCCACGGGGCATCCTTGCGGCTGATCTCACTGGTTTCTGCAGTATTGAAATCCAGCTTCCCTCCCTCCAGCAAGGCGCGGACTTTGGCCGCACGCTCCTTCACCTTCTGCACATACAATCCGTGGATCTCCTTGGCGGGCTTGATGTTGTATTTAAAAACGTAGTCGTCAATTTTCGTTTCGTAGAGCGAACGGAAATTCTCTATTTCCGGCTTGGTGAAGTAGAGGCGGCTGTAATCGAGGTAGTCAAAAAAGTTCTGCAACGCCTTGCCGGACAACTCGTCCTCGAAGTCGCGCATCGAGTAGTGGCTCTCCATCAACATGTTGGCCACCGTGCCAGCCACCAGACCGTAGTCGGTTTTTTCATCAGCCAGCGCAGCCGGCGGGAGGATGCATCCCATCAGAGTGACGGTGAGCAGGGACAAGACAGGGCGCAGACTCAGATTCATAGGGAGGTGGGGGGAAAGGGATGACCGGGCTGATTCGCAGATTTGAAGGATAAGCGCCGCCGCCCGGGAAATTTCGTGCAAACATCCCGTATCGCCTTGAAAAGTCCATCACTTTCCCCGTGGGAGTGCAGATGACCGAGGAATCCCTGCGCAGCCACACCGGCGGCTTCACTTTCACCAATGGCTACCTCCTCACCGGCCCGGGCGGAAATATCGCCATCGATGCTCCGGAAGGCATCGCCCAGTGGTTGGAAAACATGGGCATCCGCCTCGACGCGCTGCTGCTGACCCACTGGCACTTCGACCATGTGGTGGATGCCGCCCGTCTCGCCCGCGAACATGGGTGCCGGATTTTTGCCTGGGGGCCGTCCACCCCGGTCACCCGGCTGGAAGCCCATCTGAAACAGTGGGCAGGAATCGACTTCGCCGTGGAGGACTACCCGGTTCACGAAATTCTCGCCGGCCAACCCTCCTTGGTGGCGGCCGGCCGCACTTTCCAGGTGGCAGCCGTGCCCGGCCACTCGCCGGACAGTCTTATTTTTATCGATGCCGCCGCCCGGCGCGTCTTCAGCGGGGATACCCTGATGAAGGACGGGATCGGCCGCAGCGATTTCCCCGATGGCGATGGCGAACTCCTGATCCGGGGCATTCAGGAGAAAATCCTCACCCTGCCTGACGACTACCGGGTTTTCAGTGGCCACGGCCCTCCCACCACCGTGGGCGCCGAGAAGGAAGGGAATCCTTTTCTCTCCTGACCGCCGGCGCGGGCCAGCCCTGGAAATCCGGCCCTACCGGCAAGTTGCATCCCGTCTTGACCGCCCTGCCCCGCCGGTCAATAGGACCACTCGCCGCGTCCCCTGCCGACGTCTTTTTCCTCCCCAACCCGCCCCTCTTTCCCATGCGCATCCAAGCCTTCCGTGGTCTCCTTCCCCGCCCTGAACTCGCCGCTGAAGTCGCGGCCGTGCCCTACGATGTGGTCGATA
>JAYUWQ010000205.1:0-14236 GCA_043753485.1 bacterium | reverse complement strand
TCAGGTGGAAGCTATTTTGGCGGACCTGCCTCGGGTTCCACCGCCGGGTGGATGGCAGTGAGTTTTTCGAACGGCAGTGGCGGGAGTTTGGATGGCTTCGAAGTATCCTGGGATGGGGAACAGTGGCGCAACGGGGGGAACGCCTCTGCCCAGACAATGGTCTTCCAATATGGTTTTGGTTCCAATTTCAACACCGTTGCTTCATGGGCGACTCCGGGCGGACTCTTTGACTTTACCTCGGTAGAGAATTCAACGACCGCGGCCGCTGTGAACGGAAATTTCGCGGGGTTGGTTTCCGGGCGCGGTGGTTCTGTGAATCTGTCCTGGGCTGTCACTGACACCTTGTGGCTGCGCTGGGCGGAGCGGAACGACATCGATAGCGACCACGGCCTCGCCATCGACAACTTTCGTTTCACCGCCAACCGGACCTCCGCGTCCGTTCCCGAAGGTGGCACCACCTTCGCGATGCTTGGACTATCATGCGCCGGGCTGGCCCGGCTGCGGCGGAAATCGGCTGGCAAGTAGCTGCGGACGGCGGGCTTGGTCCGGGTTCCTGGCTTGAATGGGCGTTGGCTACCCGCACCGGGACGCCCGGCCACCCCTGCCCTGCCAGCAATCAGGCCGGAGGCGGCCCACCCGTCAGGGAGCGCACCACATCGTCAAGCAGGCCGGCCTCCATCTCAACGAGATGGGATCGGTCGGGGAAGCGGGCTTCCTGCACGTCAGCGATATACTCCTTGAAGGCGGCGATGCGTTCCTGCTGAAGGCGGCGGTGTTCGGCGGCGAAGTTACGATAGGCTTTGGCGTGGCGGGGGAGTCGCTCATCGTAGTCGCCGAGGATATCATCGGAGAAAAGGAACTGGGTGTCGCAACCGCTCCCGGAGCCCAGTGACATGAGGATCAGTCTGGTCTGGGAAGAAAGAAACCGCGCCAGATTGTGAGGTACGACCTCGAGTTCCGCCGCGTAGGCTCCGGCATTCTCCAATTCCTTCATGTGCCGGTGGAGTTCCCGGGCTTCCTTCACGGTCCGGCCAATCGCACGGTAGCCGGTCCAGGTGACATGGCGCGGAACCAGACCGAGATGCCCGACGACGGGAATGCCTTCGCGGGCCATGGCTTCGATGATGAAGGGGCTGGCGGAGCAGTAAACCGAACTGGCCCCCGCTTCCAAGGCGCGGAATCCCACGCGGATCGCCTCCTCCGGGGAGGCCAGTCCGTGGGGAGTGGCAGCGGAAAGGAAGCTGTGGGGAGCGGCGGCCACGAGGGCGGGCAGGCGCGATTGGGATTCCGGACTATCGAAACTGCAGCTCATGAGATCGACCCCGGCCTCGGCGGCGGCAGCGGCTTCCTCGGGGGATTTGACATGGATGTGGGTCAGGACCCTCTGGCCTTTCAGCTGCTGGAGGTCGTAGACGGTGTATTTTTTGCGGGGGCGGAGCATGAAGCGGGAGGGAGAGAGGGGAAGTCCTCACCAAGCATAGGAAACGGTCGTGATGTGCCAAGACTTTTTTCAGGGATACAGGGGGAAACCTGCCCCCGGCCATTGACCCCGGAGGGAAGGCCGGTAGAAGCACGCCTTGTCCAACCTGGGGTTTTCCAGGATTGTCGCGGCGCGGGAAGCGGTGTAAGCCAAGGGGATGCATTGGAAAAAATGGTTCCGTTTTGAGGCGGGTCGTGTGGATTACATGGCCTTCGAGTGGTGGATCATGCGTGCGGCCTTGGCGTGGTTTGCGGTACAGGCCACGCCGGCGGGCCTGCCTTATCACGAACAGCCTTCGCCGGTGGGGATTGCGAAATTCTTTGATCTGACCTGGCTGGGAGACCCCGCCACCCCCGGCTGGATGGGACCTCTGTTGGGGGGATTTGCCCTGCTTTTGGCACTGGGGATCGCTCCTCTGGCCGGAGCGGCCGGCCTGCTGGTGCTGCACACGGCCGTCGGCACCTTTGCGAACAGTCAGGGCGGCGGCGGCGGCTCGCACCATACCACCAATCTGATCGGTCTGATGTTGCTCGGCGAGGTGCTGGCGTGCCTTTACCGTGACTACCGGGCGGTGCGCCGCAACGGCTGGCGGGGGCTGGTGGCGGCGCGGCTGGAAGACTGGGAATGGCTGCGGCATCTGGTGCGGCATCCCGCGGCGGGCTTCCGGCGGGCCTCGGATTCCATCGAAATCGCCGCCCAGTCGTTCCGCTCCCGCCAGATTTACACGATCCTCCAGATGATGGCCATGGGGTATGTGGTTTCCGGCATTTCCAAGCTCTGGCGGTCGGATGGGGCCTGGCTGTCGGAGGTGCGGAACCTGCCTCTGCAATTTGAGAAGAACCGGCTCAACGAATACCATGACACCCTGATTATGCCGGCCCAGACATCGGTGGATGCCATGGCCGCGTGGGTGGGGCAGCACCCCCATCTGGCGGGAGTGCTCTTCGGGGGCGGATTGTTTCTGGAGCTCTTCGCCGTTGTGGGTTTGTGGAACCGCCGCCTGATGGCGCTCTTCGGGCTCAGCATCATCACCATGCATGTCATGATCTCGGACCTGATGAATCTCGGATTCTTCTACAACAAATGGGCCCTGTTCATCTTCTGGGTAAACCTGCCCTTCTGGTGCTGGGCGCTGTACCACCGGAAGCCCCGCCATTCCTGATTTCCCCGATCCCTGACTTTTCCCATGGCTGCCGACCCGACCTACCTCCCCCTGCTGGACCTGCTCCAGCACCGCGCTGCCGTGATCGCGGACCATGCCTGGCGCGACCGCGATGCGGCAACACACCTCGCCGCCCTGCAGGAGGTCTCGGAAGCGTTGGTGGCGGAACACCACCGGCTGGCCGCCAACCTGCCACCGCGGCTGAAGCACTACCTGACGCAATGCAGCTACGCCAAAGCCGCCGCCTGGATCGAATCCGGCGGGGTCGAATAACCGCGGCGACGGGTCAGAAGCCCATCCCCGGGGGCAAGCCCATGCCGGCGGTGACCTTCTTCATTTCCTCGGCCGCCATCTCCCGGCCCTTGGCAATCGCCTGACGCACTGCCGTCAAAACCAAATCCTCCAGCATTTCGACATCCGCCGCATTCACCACCGAAGGGTCAATGCGGATCGAGAGCACGTCCCCCGCGCCATTGGCGGTGACACTGACTTTGCCGGCGACACTGGCGTCCACGGTGCGCGCGGCCAACTCGGCCTGCACCACCTGCATTTTGCTCTGCATCTGCTGGGCCTGCTGCATCATTTTGGCGATATTCATAACAAATAAGGGAAGGAGGGGGTATGGGCGGAAAAGAAGGCATTCTATCCATGGCCGGAGGCCACCGTGCAAGGCACAATCAGGGGCGCCCCGGGGCGGCAGTTTATCGCGCCGGAGCAGCGGGCTCCGCCTTGGGTTTCCCCTGTGCGGGCTGCAGGGCCGGGTCATCCAGATCGAGCCGGTAGAGGATCTGATTGTAGTTCCAACGCGGGGTGATCGCGGGACGGTCGGCGAATTCACTGGTGTAGGTCCCCTCGAACAACAATACCGGTGAATCCGCCGGGGTGAACTCGGGATGCAGCCGCGGGTTGTAGAAGGTGTAGTTCTGATGCGTCAGGATTTTCACCGCCGGCCCCCATGGCCCGGTGGGCGCGGGGGCCTCGGCATACCATAGTTCCCCGAAGGCGGACGGTTTGCCCTTGGCCTCCATGAAGACGGTGACCCAGCGCTGACGGAAGGCATTCCAGGCGATTGATCCCGTATGCGGGCGCACCGCGGGGCCGCCTCCGGCATCGGCCACCGATTCCTGCGGTTTGAGCACCTCCCAGGTGGAAGCATCCTGCCACGCCTCGAAGGTGGCGGGGCAGCGGAAGTTGGGGAACGGATTGCCGAACAAGGCCCACTCCTTCCCGGCGGCATCCTTCCAGAGGACCGGATGCCCGTCCGGCACCGGTGGACGTTCGAGGCTGGCCTCACTTTTGTTCCAAATCACGCGCAGGAGGTCATACCGCTCCGCCGCGTCGTCCCAGACACACAGCCCGCATTGATAGGCTTCGAGGTAATTCCTCACCTTGATGAAGGTCCCCACCAGGCGGGGCGTGCCGGTGTGATCCGGCAGGCTGGCCACCCCGGAAACCCAGGTCGGCCCGGCTCCAGGCATTTTGGCGAGCCCTTTGGGTTTGCCTTGGGCATCCCGGAAATAGTCAAACGACAGCTTCAGGGGAGGCTCCCATGAGGCCAGCGGCGGCACCGGAGTGGTGGCCCCGGTCATGTCAAAAACCCCCAGCGGGTAACCTGGCAGGGTGGTATCGCCCCAGGTCCAGAACATCTTCCCGCGGTGCACCGCATTCTGCACGCTGTCACAACCATTGATCCCGGATTCCGGCACGTCGGAGTGCTGGCCAAAACGCTGGCTTTCGGCGAACAATCCGGCCCCGGTGAGGCGGCCCAGACGCTTGGCGATGATCCTCCGTTTCACCTCGATGCGGTGTTGCCCTCCAGGCTGCGGGGTAAAACGCACTCCTTCATATCCAAACCCATCGGCCGCGACCCCATAACCATTGCCCTGCACCGTCAGCCACGTCTCGCGGCCCATCGCCTCCGGAAGATCAAAGGCGGCCACCCCGTCATTGTCAGTGATGAAACGCACCCCGTGGGTCGTCTGCAGATCCACCAGCGGCACCGGCCAGCCGCTACCCTGCTCCACCACCTGGACGCGGCACGGTTCCGCCGCCCGGACGGGCGGCCCCGCCCAAATCAGGGCGCCCAGCAATCCGGCCCATCCTCCGGCCCGCAGCCCGGAGGTCTTTTTCATGGAATGACTTTTCATCCTCCCACCACGGGACAAAATCCGTGGCCTGATCAATCTTTTTATCCGATCTGCCTCATGGCACGGCACGCCTGCCCGGCTCCTGCCCCCGGCCTTGCCGGACAGGCGTGGGAAGTTAAATCAACAGTTCCCCAAAAAACCGGGAATATCCCACCCGCTGGATTGTCTGATTCCCGTATGGATTTCACCGCCCTCGTCGATCGCCATTATCAGGGCCTGTATCAATTTGCCTACAGTCTCTCCCATACTGAGGCCGATGCCAGCGACCTGACCCAGGAGACCTTTCTGCGCTGGGCCCAAAAAGGCGGGCAGCTCCGCGATTCGGCGAAGGTCAAATCGTGGCTCTTCACCACCCTCTACCGGCTTTTCCTCAACCGCCGCCGTCATGTCACCCGGTTCCCCCACGATGAGCTTTCCGACGTGGAATTAAAGCTCCCTTCGATCAGTTCGGAGGCGGTCCGCTCCCTCGAAGCCTCCGAAGTCATGAGCGCCCTCCGGGAAATCGATGAAACGTTCCGTGCCCCCCTGGTGCTCTTTTACCTGGAGGATCATTCCTATCAGGAAATCGCCGCGATCCTGGAGATTCCGGAAGGCACTGTGATGTCCCGCCTCTGGCGGGGCAAGGCACTGCTCCGGGAAAAGATGAAGGATCGACCTGTAGCCCGCCCGGTTTCCAACATTATCCCCATGCAATCCCCACCCCGAAAGGAGGCCCGGTCATGAACCCCGAAGAAGCCCGTCTCATCCTGCAATGCCGCCGTCCCCAGGGACAGGACGATGCCCTGCCCGCCATGGCGGAAGCCCTGAAAGTGCTCGAAACCCTGCCCGAAGCGCAGGCGGTCCTCGAGTCCGATGCGGCCCTTGATGCCCTGATCGGCGCCAAGCTGCGCCGTTTCGTGATGCCCGCCCAACTCCGGCACAGCATCCTCACCGGGGCCCGCATCACCCCGCGCCTGCCATGGTGGAGACGCCGCAACTTCATCTTCAGCGCCGCGGCCGTGCTCGCCATCGGATGGTCCTTCACCCTGCTCAAAACCAGCCTGCGCTCCCCGGGTTCCGGAATCGTGCAGGTCCTGCCTGCCGGTGGACTAGCCGAATTCCGCGACGCTGCCACCGCCAAGATCAGCGGGGGGGAAATCCACCTGAACAAAGTCTCGTCCCAGCTCGGCGAACTCCAAGCCTACCTCGCCAGCCGCCCTCAGGGCCGGCCGGTTTCCCTGCCGGAAGGCCTGAGCACCCTGCCCACCCACGGCTGTGAGGTTTTCGAGTGGCGGGGGCACGAGGTCACCCTGATCTGTTTCGAAACCGCGGAGGCCGGCATTGCCCACCTCTTCACCATCGATGCCCATGCCCTGCCCGTCGATCTCAGCACGCCTATCCCCGCCAGCGCCCATGGCTGGGAAACCCTGACCTGGAAACACGACGGGAAAGTCATGCTCCTCACCGCGCAGACGTCCCCCACTATTCTGCGGAAACTGGCCTTGCCCGGCTGAGCAGCGCCGGGATTCCGGCGGGGTCCTCAACGCAACTTCCGCTCACCCAGCAAGGGTTGATAAGTGGGAAGCTTCACCTTCCGGAGATTGAACTCAAGGATCGCCTTTTCCTTCAGCACCGCAATGACCTCGGGGATGGAATCCGTCAGGGTCAGCAATTCGAGATCCTTCGGATTGATCAACCCTTCGTCGCGCATCATCAGGATGGCTTCCATCATGGGCGTCCAGTAATCCACCCCGATCAGAATGACCGGGAAAAAGTGCAGTTTCCTCGTCTGGATCAGGGTAAGGGCCTCGAACATCTCATCCATGGTGCCAAGGCCGCCCGGCATGACCACAAAGGCATAACTGTATTTGATCATCAGGGTCTTGCGCGTGAAGAAATAGCGCATGTTGACACTTACATCCAGATAGGGATTCACGGCCTGTTCAAAAGGCAGGATGATGTTGATGCCGACGCTGTGCCCCCCGGCCTCCCTTGCCCCCCGGTTGGCCGCCTCCATGATCCCGGGACCGCCGCCGGTCATCACCGTGAAACCCAGGCGCGAGATTTCCCCGGCCACTTCCCGGGTCTTCTCATACCACGGGTGCCCTTCCTTGATCCGGGCGGAACCGAACACGGTGACGCAGGGCCCCACAAAGTGAAAGGTGCGCAGGGCCCGGAAGAAATCCAGAAAGATGAACCACAGGTTCTTGAGTTCCTCCCACCGGCTGTTGGGGCCCGCGATGAAGCGTCCATCGGGCGAAGCCAGGATGAAACGTTCCTCCGCAATCTCCTGGGCATTGGGGTGGGTGGGCGGCGGCGGCGGCAGGGGTTGATTATGGGGAACCATGTCCGTGAAGTGTAGCCAAAGAGCCCGGCATTACCAGCAATTCCGCCTGCACGGAATCCGTCAGGGAACGGCTTCGACGGACTCCGCCCACCAGGCCGGTTCCGCCTCGCCAAGCTCCTCCCGGTTGATCGGCTGCAACTCCGGATGACTGCTCCAGGGCTCCAGCTTCAACCGGTAGGTGCCGCCTGCCTCGATGCGGGACGTTGGCTGCAGTTCCCGTTTTTTGAAATGCCAGTGCACCACTTCAAAAGCCCCGGCCGGCGCCTGTCCTGACAATACCTTGCGGACCTCGTATTTCACGGTGTAGAGCGCGTTCTCGTAGTTGGCCCGGCGGGGATCGGCCTGATCGGATTTCTCCACTGCTTCCGCCTCCACCAGGACCGGCCCCGCGTGGAGCGCCGGCTGGTCCGGCACCGGCGGAGGATCCGGGGCAATGGTGACCCGGTCCCAGCTGATGCGGTTGGCCTTGGCCACGCTGCGGCTCAGGAAAAGATCACGCTCGGCGATGACCCAGATCACCAGCTTCTTGGAACGCACCAAGGTTTCCCCCCGCTGCCCCAGCCAACGGCGGACCCCGCTGGCGCCCTCCCCATTCACCGCGTGGATATCCAAGGCCATTCCCAACAGGGCGGCGAGATGCCAGGCCAGCCCGCCCCGGGTGGAGAGACTCCCGCCGGGCAGGCCAAAACCGAGTCCGGCATCGTCGAAAATGTTCACAAAGGAATCGCCCAGCAGCACCACCGGGGAGGCGCGGTCGATTGGGGAGGCCACCCCTTCCGGAAACTCCACCACCTGTAACGGCTCGGCCCGGGGAAGCTGCCAGCGGGCGGGCTCCCGGAGCCCGAGTTTATCTACAAGATCCCCATGCCCGGCCGCACTGAGCGCAGGCTGGCCCTGCCACGGGGGGCCGCCTGGAATGATCCACCACGCCTGCTGTTTCACCTGATCCGCCAGCAGGGCGGCGGTCAGGGTCATGCCCCGGGTGCTCCAGTGGGTATCGTCAGGAAGATAGAGCCGGGTGTCCGCAGCAGCAACCTGGTGGCCCGCAGCGGCCTTGGCCTCGAATAACATGGGAGCCGGATCGATCACCCGCACTCCGGCCGCCTCCAGTTGCTCAAAAAACCGCGGCGCGTCCCGGTGCCGGACGGGAGCCGGCGCCGCCGTTCCCCCCAGCATTTCCGGATAGATCGTGGGCTTCATGGGCACCGGCACCAGCCAGAGCGCGACGCCCCGCTCCTTGAGCTGGGCCGCAAATTCCCGGATCGGCTCCAGTGGCGCCTCCCAGTCCAGCAACGCCGGATCACGCGACACCGAATGAGGCTCCGGCTGCAGCGGCCCATAACCAGTAAGGGCCTGGATTTCCGGCCGGTAGAACAACCAGCCGTCCTGACCGATGAGCACCCGGTCATTCCCCTTGCCCAAAAAATCCGTCAGGATCTGTTGGATCAGCTGACGCGGCACCTCCGTAAAGGCAGCCGCCGCCACGCTGGCATCGAAACCGCGCAGACGTTCCGCGACCGGCTGGGAGGTTCCCTTTCCTGATACGGCAGCGGCAAATTCCCGGACCCGGCCCGGCAGGCCGTCCAGCAGCGGAGGCACTCCCAGCAGCAGCAAAAAGATGCCCGTCAGCACCCACGCGGCACACCGGCTGAGCTGGTTCTGCTCCGGCGGAAATTCAGGGTGCGGTGCGACCGCGGGCGGGATTCCTTTCATGCGTCAGAATTGGAAATAAAGGAAAGGGCTGTATCCCTGGGCGAACATGAGACCCAGGCTGATCACAAAACCGGCCAGACAGGCCCCGACTTTCCAGACCGTGAGCCGCTGGAGCACCACCTGACTGTTGGGCACCAGCCAGACCACAATGCCACACGCCGCCAACCACAACAAATTCGGCAGCGCCGCCAACTGCGCAGTCAGGAGCGGAGCGGTGGCATTGCCGTCATCGTTGCCGAGGAACATGGCGCCCAGATAACGGCTGGCGGTTTCAAAATTATCCGAGCGGAAGAATACCCAGGTGACCAGCAGCACCCCAAAGGTCAAACCGGTCCGCAGCGGACGCGGCAACGGGCCGTAGAGCGGCTTTTTCCCGCGCCATCGTTCCAGCGCCAGCATCAGGCCGTGAATCCCGCCCCAGACCAGAAAGGTGGTGGAAGCCCCGTGCCACAGCCCGCCCAGCAGCATCACCGTCATCAGGTTCACATACGTGCGGGACGGCCCCTTCCGGTTGCCGCCCAGCGGAATGTAAAGATAGTCGCGCAGGAAGGTGCTGAGCGAAATATGCCACCGCCGCCAGAATTCCGTCAGGCTGGCCGCACGGTAGGGCGAATCAAAATTCTCAATAAACCGGAACCCGAACATCCGCCCGAGGCCAATCGCCATGTCGCTGTAGGCCGAAAAATCAAAATAGATCTGGAAGGCATAGGCCACGATCCCCAGCCATGCCGACGCCGTGCCCAGCGAACCCGGCCCGGCGCCGAAGGCCGCATCCGCCAACACCCCCATGGGGTCGGCGAGGACAATTTTCTTGCTGAAACCGAGGCAAAACCGGGCTACCCCCATGGTAAAGGCTTCGATGGTATGGGGACGATCCCGCAGTTGGTCCGCAATGCTGCCATACCGGACAATCGGGCCCGCCACGAGCTGGGGAAACAGACTGACAAAACAGGCGAAATCGCCCAGCGACCGGGCGGGCGGCGCCTCCCGCCGGTAGAGGTCGATGCAATAACTCATCGACTGGAAGATATAAAACGAGATCCCCACGGGCAGGACGATGCGTTGGATAAAGTCCGGGGGCGCAAACCCCTCCACCCCCATCAATTCCAGCAGGGAAGACGCCGTATTCACCCCCCAGGCCGCGTATTTGAAGAAACCCAACACGAGGAGATTCGAGATCACGCTCATCAACAGCCCGGCGCGCCGCCGCCGGCCAGTGGCTCCCGGAGTGGAAATGATGCTGCCGCAATAATAATCCACCACCGTGCCCGCTCCCATCAGCAGGACAAACCACGGGCTCCACCATCCATAAAAAACATAACTCAGCACCGTCAGGACCGGATGCCGCCAGCGCACCGGGGCCGCGTAATAAGCCGCCAGCGAAAGCAGGAGGAAATAAAAAAGGAAAACGTGGGAGGTGAAAACCATGCCAGAGACTGCGGACGGGGAGCGTAAAGAGGCACCAAACACACCCCTCCCACCACCGCCAGCGGAAGTGCGTCCCGGATTTTCCCGCGTTTTCCACGGGGTGGGGGGCGTCCCGGGATCCAAGTATGAAAAAAATTTGTCAAAACCGCTGATTTCCGTCGTCTCCCGGCATTAGTCGTGCTACTTCCGCATTCGGCTGCCGGGAGCCGTGGTCAAACGATTGACCGCTCTCCCGGTCCGCCACGAGACCGAACCAACCACACCCGATCCATAACAGCAATCACCATGGCCAAATACAAACTCGAATACCTCTGGCTCGACGGCTACCAACCCGTCCGCAACATCCGCAGCAAAACCCAGATCAAGGATTACGAAGCCTTCCCGACCCTCGATCAACTGCCCAAGTGGGGTTTTGACGGGAGTTCCACCCAGCAGGCCCCTGGTGGCAGCTCGGATTGCGTGCTCGTTCCCGTTTCCGTTTTCCCCGATTCCACCCGCAAAAATGGCGCACTGGTCATGTGCGAAGTTTACAATGCAGATGGCACCCCGCACGCCTCCAACGACCGCGCCACCATCCTTGACGATCCCGGCGCATGGTTCGGTTTCGAACAGGAATATTTCCTTTATCAGGACGGTCGCCCCCTCGGTTTCCCCGAAGGGGGATACCCCGCTCCCCAGGGTCCCTACTACACCGGGGTCGGTTATTCCAATGTCGGGGACATCGCCCGCCAGATCGTGGAAGAGCACCTCGACATCTGTCTGGATGCCGGCATCAACCACGAAGGGATCAACGCGGAAGTGGCCAAGGGTCAGTGGGAATTCCAGATCTTCGGCAAAGGATCCAAGCGGGCGGCGGATGAAATGTGGGTTGCCCGCTACATCCTGCAGCGCCTTTGCGAGAAATACGCGCTCGACGTCGAATACCACTGCAAGCCCCTCGGCGCCACCGACTGGAACGGCTCCGGCATGCACGCCAATTTCTCCACCACCTACATGCGCGAGGTGGGTGGCAAGGACTACTTTGACAAACTGATGGCCGCCTTCGACAAATTCAAGGAAGAGCACATCGCCGTCTACGGCCCGGACAACCACATGCGCCTCACCGGCCTGCACGAGACCCAGTCCATCGACAAATTCAGCTGGGGTGTCGCTGACCGCGGCGCCTCCATCCGCGTCCCGCACAGCTTCAAGAACTCCAATTGGAAGGGTTACCTCGAAGACCGCCGTCCGAACTCCCAAGGCAATCCCTACCAGATCGCCTCCCGCATTCTCGCGACCATCGCCACGGTGCCCACGACCTGATCCACCGCGAGTCCCTTCCCTCATTCCAACGGCGTCATCCTTGCGGATGGCGCCGTTTTGCGTTCTACTGGAAGCGTGGCCTGCCCCCCTTTCCCTTTCTCCCGCCGCACGGTGCTGCGATGGTTCTGCCTTGCTCCCCTGCCCCTCCGCGCCGCAGAAACGGTCACCTCATCCCTCACTCTGAGCGATCTCGCCGGCTCTGCCGGGTGGCCGGCGCCCCTGCAAAAACTCATCACCTACGCCCTGAGTCTGACAGCGCGAAAACTCGGGTATCAGTTTGGATCGGCCGATCCGGACAAGGGCGGCATGGACTGTTCCGGAACCATCCACCACGTGCTCAAATCTTCCGGCATCAAGGAAGTCCCCCGCCAATCCGATGATTTTTACCGGTGGGCCAAAGAGGCCGGCAGCCTGACACAAGTTACCGGCACCCCGGACCTGACGGATCCCATGCTGGCCAAACTCAGACCGGGGGATCTCCTTTTCTGGACGGGCACCTATGATACCGGAACCCGCAGCCTGCCGGTCAGCCACGTCATGATTTATCTGGGCAGGACCACGGCGGGGAAGCCGGTCATGTTCGGGGCCAGCGATGGCCGTCCCTACCAGGGCAAACGCCAGAACGGGGTGAGTGTGTTTGATTTCCGGCTCCCGTCCGCCGACAGCAAAGCCCGCTTTGTCGGGTATGGCGGCGTGCCGGGAATGGATGTCCGGGGAGTCCCGGCAGCGCCTCCCGGGGGGTGAGTTTGGAACCGCAGAGCCGCAGAGGACGGAGAGCCTGGAAGGAGCCTGCTATACGGTCTCTCCCTCTGCGGCTCTGCGGTAAAATCCATTTTGCCGGACTATTGAGGCCGTCAGCGGGCCGTTGCCCAGCCGTTCTGACTTTTTAATGCTATATTATAACTCATAGGAAAACCCCCTAAAAATATACTTGCAGAACCTCCCGGACTTTTGGCAGGTTACGGCTGCGCGGGATATTCCGACGTCTGGTTATGAAATCCAAAACTCTGCCACTGATGGCGGCTCTCATGGGGCCGGTGATGATGTTTACAGGGATCGCTGCGGCTGATCCCGGCAAGGAGGATTTGACCGGAGTGTATGAAGCCGGGCGTCAGGCCTTCCACAAAGGTGACTTCGCCAAGGCCAAGGCGGCTTTCAGCAAGGTATTGCAGGCCAAACCGGACTTTGACCTCGCGCAAATCTACATGGCCCAGATCCGCCATGCCGAAGCTCAATGGGCCGCACGGCCGCGTTCGCAAAAGATCGCCGAGCAAGCCGTCGTGAAGGCGGTGGAACTGCAGGCCGTTTCCCTTGCCGATGCTCTGGAAGTGGCGCGCCGGGAATTGGAAAAAGCGGGGGGCGGCCCCGCCGCCGGAGCCATCGCGCTGCTGACAGATCTTCCGGCCGGAGCCCTCGACAGGCCCGTGAGCGTATCCGTGCGGAACCTTCCCATGATGCAGTTCATCGATGCCGTCGCCTTCGCCGGGGACGTCAGGATCGCGTGGCACGCCAAGGGTTTGTCCGTCACCGCCAACCCCGTGCCTCCTGACAAAATGGAACCGGACCGTGCGGCCGCCATCAAGGCCATGCTGGCCAACGCCCAGGCGCAGGTGATTCCGCGGCTCACCTTTGATAACGTCTCCGTGCCGGAGGCCCTGCAATGGCTGCAACTCAAAGCCGACCGCACCCAGGGACCACTCATCGTGCTGCGCGGCCCGGCCCGCCCGGCCCGGGTGACCATGGATCTGCGCCATGTCAGCCTGGCTGACGCCTTGCGCAGTGTCGCCATCGTGGCGGATCTCGAAGTGTCGTGGCATCCCTGGGGGGCCGGCCTTGCCGCCAAACCAGCGGTTCCGGTGATCACCGCCCCCCCGGAAACCCGTTGAGACCGGCCCGGTCAAGCTGGCAGCAATTCCCCCGCAGCGCCTTCACCCTGACGCTCCAGCAGCGGTGATGCGGTATCCGTGGAAGAGGGCATCGGGTCTGCCAGCGCCGCGCGGATCGTGCGCAGAAAGGCATGCACATCCATCGGTTTGCTGAAGACCTCCAAGGCCCCGTCCGCCTTCATCCGTTCGCGGTCCACCTCCAGATCGCCCGTCATGATAACAATCGGGATCCGCTCCGTTTCCGGCCCGCGGCGCAGGTTTTCCATCACAAAAGCCCCGCCCCCGGCCGGCAGGTGCCAGTCCAGCAGGATCAAATCCGGACGTTCACTGTGCGCCATCCGCACCGCCACCGCCCCACCTCCCGCCTCAAGGGCGGCAAAGCCACACTGCCGCAGCACCGCCGTAATCCAGAGGCAGCTGTCCTTATGATCTTCCACGACAAGAATTCTTTTCACTGAAGGAGCGGGTTGGCGGAACAAAGGAACGGTGGAAATCTCTTATTTGATAGTGGGAATCATTATAATTATCAGAATCAAGTTGTCCAGTCCATTCTGCCCGTTTACCCGGACGGTTTCCGGCCAGGAAAGCCCCTGATCCCCTCTACCATGGCCCGCCGCTTCTAGCGGCGAAGCCTTCCTCAAAAATCCCCTGCCATCAAAGCAAGCATGCGATTGCCCTCGACCGTCAAGGTCGCAGTATTGCCACTGCCGCCCAGCATCGACCGGGTGTTCCATGAGTGATAGCCACCAAACGGTTTCACCCACGAGACCGTCGCGAAGGTCGCGGGCTGCG
>JAYUWQ010000204.1:0-2085 GCA_043753485.1 bacterium | reverse complement strand
ATACCGCACCCGCTCCTGCCCCTCCTCCGATACCCCGGCCTTGGCCACCTCCGGCAGGTAAACCTCATCCACCCACCGCCGCCGCGCCTCCGCCTGCCCGGCAGGACTCAGTTCCGCGAAGACCGGTTGGCTGATCACTTCGCTCCAGTTCATGGCTTGATCGTTAGCTCCTTCAGTTTCTCCTCATCCCCCGGCTGCAGTTGCGCCCCTCCCCCGCTCTTCAAATCCTCATCGCTGAACCCCGCCTGCCTCAACACATCGGCCGCCCAGTTCCGCGCCGCCTCGTCAGGGCTCACATACGTTTCCGTGAAACCACCCGTCCCCCCGGGCCGCTTCCGGGCGGTGAATTCCTGAATGAGCCTGACCGCTTTGTCCCTCGTCAGGACTGCAGTCGCCCCGTTTTTGTAGATCGCCGCCGCGATCGCCACCCTGTCCTCCGGCGCCGCCCCGATGATCTCCCCCGCCGTGTTTTTCAGCGCAGTCCATTCCTGCATCACTTCAGGCGGCGCCACCGGAGCCAGCGCGGGATTTATCTTGGTGATACCAGTCTTCGCCAACTCATCCAACGAGGGCCGGACCGGGCCCGCAGGCGCGGCCGGAGCCTTCACCGTTGAGGGAATGACCGGCTGCCCAAACGGCGTCACGCCACCGCTGGGCTTGGGAATCACCATGCCCGGTTTGTATTCAAACTGATCCCAGGCCGACTTGATGACCCGGAATTCCGCATCCGGCACCAGCGACCCGTCCGGCCGCAGTAGGCTGGGACTATCCTCCCCCGGTGCCGTGATCGAAAACTTCAGGTGAGGATACGTCGCGCTGAACGCCTTCTGCTTATCCACCGGCGCAGCGAAGATCGTCGTTGGCAGGTTCTGCCGTTCCTCCGCCAGCTTTATTTTGGCCGCATGGTTCTTCACCTGCATGGCGAAGGCAGGATCATCCTGGATCCGCCTCGCCTCCTCTTCCAGCTTGATTTGATAGTCGATCGGCGTGTGGGGATCTTTCGCCAGCATCTGCATGGCCAGCACCTTCCGCAGTTTCAGCCGGTAGTCGGCACCCTCCTCCGGGGCAGCGGGCAGTGGCAATGCCAGTGCGGGAGCCGGCGCAGCAGGGCCAGCAGGCCCTGACACCCCTTCAGATCCAGCAGCGGGCGGACTAAGCAACTGCCCAGGATCGATTGGTTGACCGGGACCGCCAGGAAGATCGGCCTCACCCCACGGCACTCCGCCAGTGGTCACGGCCGGCTCCCCCGGCATGGGCCCGCCACTCATTCCAGCGGCCACGCTGGCATCCAGCTCCCTCAGGGCAGCACTTCCGGAATCGTTCACGTCAGCATCCCGATAGGCCGCCCCGTAGTCACCAGCCGCCGCCCCCTCTGCAGGCGGCACCCCCAGCAGCCCCGCCGCCATCCGCGTGTTGTTCAGCATCGCCTCCGCCTTGGCCCGTTGGGTCCGCGTGCCCAGCATCGAAGCCTCCAGGCGCATCTTGTCCGCCGCCAGTTGCTCCCTCTTCAGGGCCAGCTCCGCGCTGTTGCTGGCCATCCGGTTATTGAGCTCTTCCCGGCGCAGCCCCAGTTCAGACCCCTGGATTTCCCGGCGCTGGGTCAGTTCCATTTCCGCCAGCTCCTTCCGCTGGGCCAGTTCCCTCACCCGCAGATCATTGTCCTGCGTGTTCTGCAGCACCGCCAGGTTCTGCCGTTCCGCAGCCTTCCGGTCCTCAATCGTCTGCCGGATCCCATCGGCGAAAATGTTCGCCACCGTCATCGGGCCGGCGTAGCCGCCATCATCTGGAGTGTAGTCGCGGGGCATGGCTCAGAGTTGTTTATGGGAGGTGGTCACGGTGGAGGTCACCGGCGCGGCCGTTCCCGTCTGCGTGGTCGTGGTGGTCGTTTTCGGTTTGTTGCTGTCGTAAGCCTGATAGCCACTCACCGCGATTTTCGCCAAAGCCGCCGCCGTCTCACTGTTCCGGCTCGCAGCATTCTGTGAGGCCTGCCCTTCGGCAGAGAGCTGCTGATTCACCAACTGCGCCTGACTCAGCGCCCCGCCCGCGGTGTATTGCGCCTGGGTGATTTCCGAGTTGATCGCCGAC
>JAYUWQ010000203.1:0-2085 GCA_043753485.1 bacterium | reverse complement strand
ACCTGCTCTACGACGCTGACGGGACGCTCACCTTGTCCTCCCCCTTCATCAAAGGCATCAGCACCCACGGCACCGGCTGCACTTATTCCAGCGCCATTGCGGCCAATCTGGCGCTGGGCTTGGATCTGTGGGCCGCCTGCCGGGCCGCAAAGCGATATATTACCTTGTCCATCCGGGACTCCCTGACCTGGGGCCGCGGTGCAGGGAAGGTCCAGGCCCTGTGCCAATGGCGGCACCGGGGCCAGCGTTGAGCCTGTTGGGGCTACGGGTTTTTCTTACGGGACCGGCACTTTACAACGATTGACGGCGGGAGAGACTCCAGAGTATAGTAAATTGAATATTCTGCTTCGATGAAACGTCTATCCGCTGTCCTCCTGTTCCTCTGCCTGATCAGCAGTGGCTCCGGCGTGGCTCAGGATCTGCAGATTCGCAATAAAGAGCCCCTTCCCGGTATCCAACCGGTGGTGATTACCGACCCCGTTGCCGTTCCTGAGACGATCGGAGCCACTCTTCTGGCCGCGGTCGGTTTTTTGATGATGTTCCGCCGCCGCCGGTAAGGCCTGGGTGGTCCTCAGGATGCAGGACGGGACGTTGGCTTCAAGAAGGAGTGGAACTCAGGATCCGGAGAGACTCCAGACCACCGGCGCCGAGGCCGTGCCGGATTCACTGAGGCCCCGCACCGCCACCGCCTCCACGGCGTTTGGCAGCGTCACGCCGCTTTGGTTTTTAAAGAGCGGTGTTTCCTGCGACCATATTCCTGCCCGGCGGGTCTGCACCAACCACCAGCGGATCGTTGCCCCGTCGGTGGAGGTCCATGAAAGCTTTAACGATTCAGGCCCGGCCACTACCTGCAGCGATGGCTTGCCGGGAGCCTGGAGGCCGAGCCAGGGAGCCGCCGGCGGCAAGGCCCGTGCTGCATAACATTGCTCCCGGAGCAGGGTGCCGACGCCGCGGGGATCGGTGATCAGAAATTTGATCCGCCACAGCACCGCCCCGGGAACCGGGGCGGTGCGGCGCACTGCCGCCATCTGATCCGTCAATTCCGTCAAAGGCAGCATGGGCTCCTTGGTGCTGGCGATCCGGTCCACCGCCATCCCCGGCCACACCGGACGCCCCTTCGATTGCGCGGTCCACCAATCCAACAAGGTGGTGAAACTTTGCGGTGCGGGCTGGATGGGCCAATAGAGCTGGGGTGCCAGGTAGTCGCACCACCCCTCCTGCAACCAGCGCCGCGAGTCCCCATAGAGATGCTCGAAGGCATTGACCTTCGCTTCGATTCCCTCCGGCACCCCAGGTTGCCAGATACCAAATGGACTGATTCCCACCCGTGCGGCGGGTTTCACCGATTTCGTCATCACGTAAAGCGATCGGACGAATCGGTTGATGTTCGCTCTCCGCCACCCGGCGAGGGATTGTCCGCCATTCTCCTTTTGCCAGCGGGTCTCGTCCCCAAGGGGCACCTCCAGCCTGACCGCACCGGGACCGAACACCGGGTAAGGGTAGAAATAATCATCAATGTGAATCCCATCCACATCATACCGGGCCAGGACATCGCGCACCACGGCCAGCACGTGGGACTGCACCTCCGGCACTCCCGGATCCATGAAAAGGTGGGCATTTTCGCCGCGCAGCCATTCCGGATGTTGGACCGTCCAGTGCCTGGCGGCCATGGCGGCCTTGCCTGTTTTGGCGCGGAAAGGATTGAACCAGGCGTGCAACTCAAGGCCTCTCCGGTGGGCTTCCTGCACCGCAAAGGCCAGCGGATCATAGCCTGGATTCCCTCCGGACTTGCCGGTCAGGACCGCAGACCACGGTTCCAGCGGGGAGTCGTACAAGGCATCGCCTCCTGGCCGCACCTGCAGCAGCACCGCATTCAAACCCAGCTTCACCGCCCCATCCAGCAAGGCGAGCAACTCTGTTTGCTGCCCCTCCTTTCCCAACCCGGGCCGGCTGGGCCAATCCAGATTGTAAACCGAGGTCACCCAGGCAGCGCGGAACTCCCGGGCCGGCTCGGGCACCTCCAGGGCCGCTTCTTTCCATTCCGCTCCCCATGCTGGGGGTGCTGCCATTCCTGCCAACAAAAAA
>JAYUWQ010000202.1:0-5114 GCA_043753485.1 bacterium | reverse complement strand
CCTGGCAGATCCTGCCTCTGCAGAGGAGGCTGCGCCGTCGGCACAGAAGGAATCGGCCCCAGCGGCACCCCCGTTGAACCGCACGATTGAGAAGCTGCGCCTGGAACTCATTTGGATCAAGCCGGGCACTTTTGTCTTGGGCAGCCCGGCCAATGAAACGGACCGGCACAAAGCCGAGGGACCGCAGACGGAGGTGACGCTCACCCAGGGATTCTGGCTGGGAAAAACCCCGGTGACGCAGGGGCAATATGAGGCCGTGACCGGGACCAACCCCAGCCATTTCAAAGGGGTGGGCAAGGACGCTCCAGTCGAGGAGGTCTCGTGGGTCGATGCCATGGACTACTGCACCAAGCTGACCGGGCAGGAGCGGACTGCGGGCCGTCTGCCGGCAGGTTATGCCTACACCCTGCCCACGGAAGCGCAGTGGGAATATGTGCGCCGCGCCGGGAAGACGGAAGCCTATGCCGGAAATCCTGACACCATGGCCTGGCATAAAGGCAACAGTGACGGCACCACCCATCCGGTCGCCACCAAGGAAGCAAATGCGTGGGGATTCTTTGATCTGTCAGGCAATGTGCTTCAGTGGTGCTTCGACTGGTTTGGCGACTACCCCGGTGGGGCAGTGACTGATCCCACCGGCCCGGACTACGGCCATTTCCGCATGGCCCGGGGTGGCTCGTGGCGCATGGGGCCGGAGTTGTGCCGCTCCGCCGCCCGCGCCGGTGGCTCTGCCGGACGGCGGGATTACACCATCGGTTTCCGGATCGCGCTGAGCCCGGTCCGGCCGGTTGCCGAAAAAACCCCGGACCGCTGAGGCACGGCCGACGGGGAGCGAAGGCGGCCCACCGGGCGGGTATTGACCGCGTCGATGGAAGGACCGGTTTTATCAATTACCGGAAGAACGGCCGGGACTGGAAGCTGGACGTGCCATGAAAACACACCCACCTACCCTGACCACCACGGCCCACCCCAAATGTGAGGCCTCCTTCACGCGCTCTTTGCAGCGCAGCTTCTTCATGCTGGGCCTCGCTTTGGGCTTGGCAGGCTCCGCCGATGCGGCGGGCACCCTGACACCGAAGGGATCACCGGACCAGCCGGTCCAGATCCGGGATCATCACCTCGAAGTCACGCTCAACAACGGCTTTGCCCGGGCCGAGGTGACGCAGACGTTCTTCAATCCGAACGACAAGGACCTGGAGGCGGTGTATCATTTTCCGTTGCCGAAAAGCGCCAGTCTTTCGGAAGTGACGATGACGCTGGGTGAACGTGAGATCCACGGCGAGGTGGTGGAAAAGGGGAAAGCGCAAACGATCTATCAGACGGAAAAACAAGCGGGCAGTGAAGCGGGCCTGGCGGCCAAAAATGGTTACCATTCCTTTGACTTCCGCGTCCATCCGGTCCGGGCCAAGGGCGAGACCCGGCTGCGCATCGTGTATTACCAGCCACTGGAAATCGACGCCGGCGTCGGCCGGTTTGTCTACCCTCTGGAGGAAGGAGGCACGGATGAGGTCGCCGCCAGCTTCTGGAATCCGGTACACGACAAAGTCGAAGGAATGTTTTCTGCCGCGATTGAATTGAAGTCGGCCTGGCCGGTGGCGGATGTCCGGGTGCCTGGTTTTGAGAAGGAGACAGTGACCGACAAGGTGGCGGAGGGGCACTACAAGGTGCGGGTGGAAAAAAAGGACCACTCGCTGAATGGCGACCTGGTGTTCTACTACCGCCTCGCGGAGGATCTGCCGGGCCGGGTGGAACTGATTCCTTTCCGTAACGGCGGGACCGGTCCGGGAACCTTCATGCTGGTGGTCACACCGGGGCTGGACTTGCAGCCACTGACCGGCGGAGCAGACTACGTCTTTGTGTTGGACACCTCCGGCAGCATGGCGGGGAAACTGCGCGTGCTCACCGATGGAGTGAGCCAGGTGCTCGGGAAAATGTCCGCCCAGGACCGCTACCGCATCGTGACATTCTCCACTTCGGCGCAGGATTTGACCCACGGATGGAAGCAGGCCGACGAGGCGAATCTGCAAGGGACACTGCAGCAGATCGCGGGCCTGCAGCCTGGCGGAAGCACCAATCTCTATGACGGGCTGTCCCTGGCGATGAAGGATCTCGATGCCGATCGCGCCACCAACGTGGTGCTGGTGACCGATGGCGTGACCAACACCGGAATTGTCGATCCGGTGGCCTTTCACACCCTGACAAAAAGCCATGACATCCGCATCTTCGGCTTCCTGCTGGGCAACAGTGCGAACTGGCCACTGATGCGCACAGTTTGTGATGCCAGCGGCGGTTTCTATGCCGGCGTCTCGAACGCCGATGACATTCTGGGCCAGATTCTGCAGGCGAAGAGCAAGGTGCGGCACGAGTGCCTGCATGATGTGGAATTGAGCATCACCGGCGTGAAGACCTCCAACACCTCGGGGCTGCTGCCCGGCAAGGTCTACCGCGGGCAGCAGCTGGTGATGTTCGGCCAGTATGAAGGCGGCGGAACGGCGGAGCTGGTGCTGAAGGCACGGATGACGGGCGAAGACAAAACCTACCGCACCCAGTTCAGCTTCCCTGAAAAGGATGTGGCCAATCCGGAGCTGGAGCGGCTGTGGGCCATGGACCAGATCGGGCAGTTTGAACTGCGCGCCAACACCGGGATCATGCCTGCCGGCGAATCCGATTCGGCCATTGGAGACCTGGGCGTGAAGTATCAACTGGTGACGGATCACACCTCCATGCTGGTGCTGGGAGACGATGCCTTTTCCCGGCATGGGATCGCACGGCACAATCAGCAACGGATCGTGGTGGAACATGCCGCGCAGTCGGTCCGGGCGGCGGCCCCGCAGCCCGTGAGTTACCGCGTGGACACTGCCCAGCCGCTAACCCCTTCCAAAGCGCCTTCCTACCGGAGCAGTGGCAGTGGCGGAGCCGGAGCATTATCGCCGGTGACGGCGGTGGTGATGGCGCTGTTTTCCTGGTTGGCGCTGCGTTTGACCGGCCGTTCCCAAAATCCCCGGAAAGGCGTCTGATGACTGCACCGGACCATCAGGAATCAGGGGTCAAGGCATGCCCGCCGCTGGCGGGCATGCTGCTGGCCGGCGGCATCATGCTGGCGGCAATACTGGTGCAATGCAGCAGCGGATTGCCGGAAGCGCTGCAATGGCAACGGAGCGCGGGATCAGGCGTCAGGTGGCTGACTTCCCACCTGTGCCACTGGTCCTGGAATCATCTGGTCTGGGACGTGTTCGCGTTCGGATTTCTTTCCCTGCTCAGTCTGGGCGTGGCGCCATCCCGTTACCTCTCCTGCCTGCTGGCGGCGGCTATGATGATCCCTCTCGAAATCCTGATCAACCAGCCGATGCTCGATTCCTACCGGGGGCTCTCCGGGATTGATTGTGCCCTCTTCGGGCTGGTCGTGGCGGCCCTGTGGCGTCAACCCTCCGGAGACCGGAGAGGAATCAGCGCAAAGATCTTGGCCGTGCTGGGAGGCGGCGGCTTTCTGGCCAAGACGCTTTATGAGCTGACTACCGGCGGCACGTTATTTGTGGAAGCGGGGCCTGAGCCCTTCGTGCCAGTCATTTCAGCCCATCTGGTGGGTTTCTTCACCGGGTTGGGGGTGGGCCTGACAAAACAGCTCCCCACGTTCCGGCTTGCCCGCCACCCCGGTATCGACCAGCACCCCCCAGCTCAGGACCCGGGCACCGTGACCGCCTCGACCGCGCCTTTACGCAGGACATCGAGGTAACCGCCCCGCGTCTTCAGATTCTCCATGCCCCGCTCAAAGGCGTCGATAGGCTGCACGCGCTGATCCAGATCCATGACTTCTTCCCGCGCCCGCAGGATCACCTCGCCCGGGCTGATTTTCCCATGCAGGGGAGACGTCTCCGCCACCTGCACCACAAGGACGCCCCCCTTGTCAGGGAGTGCCAGCCGCATCCGCTCCGCCCGCCGCAATTCCCGCACCGTCAGACCCGCGATCTCCCGGCTGACGGGGGTTTCCTCCGATTCAAAAATCGTCTTCAGATCCACCACCGCCACCTTCAATTCCTGATCCACCCCACTCCGCCGGATCCCCAGAGCGAGGGTCTCCCCCACCTGCTTCTGGCGCAGGCGTCGGAAAAATTCCGCACTGCTCCGCACCGGTTCACCATCCATCGAGAGGATCAGATCATCCTTCCGCAGCCCGGCCGCCGCCGCCGGGGAGCCCTTGTCCAGCCCTGCCACCAGCGCGCTTTCCGACCGGCGCCCTGTTTGATAGGAGGCCACCGGCCAGTCCTCCACCGTCACCCCCAGATAACCCCGGGGCCGGCCTTTGTGGATCATCCGTTCATAGGCGTCCTGGACTTCATTGCCCGGAATCGCCAGGCCGTAGCCCTGACCGGAAGGGGAGTCCTGCGGCCCGATCACCAAGCGGGCATTGATCCCGATCAGCTCCCCTCTCAAATTCACCAGCGGCCCCCCGGAGTTGCCAGGATTGATGGCGCAGTCGGTCTGCAAATAGGTGTCCAGGGTATCACTGACCCGGCGGGCCCGGTTGCTGATAATGCCCTGGGTGACGGTATCCGCCAGGTTCCGTGGATTCCCCAGGGCAAAGACAAAATGCCCCGGCCGCATCAGATCGGAATCCCCAAACGCCATCAACGGGAATTCCTCGTCGGGCTGCCGCGGTTCAATCCGCAGCAAGGCAATGTCCACCGATTCGTCCCGGTCCACCAAGGTCGCCCGGCGTGGTTCCTCATCGCCGTGCAGCGTCACCCGGATCAGCACATCCTCACCTTCCACCACATGCCAATTGGTCAGGACCAGGCCCTCCTTGCTGACAATCACCCCGGACCCCACTCCCGGCTCGCGCACCGTCCGGTTCCGCACCTGTCGGCCCACCCCTGTAATCACCGTTTCCGGGATCACCCTCTGGCGGTCTACATGCACACTCACCACGCCCGGCAGGGTGCGTTCCACCACATTGGCCATCGCTTCATTCAGCGCCTCCGCAATGCCGGCACTGTCCCCCGGCGTCACTGCCGGGGGCTCGCCGGCTCCCCTCGACGGGGCCGGCCCGGCTACAGGCATGACCGACAATAGCCGGACCATTCCGGCAGCAGCCGCAAACACCCCTAAGGTAATAA
>JAYUWQ010000201.1:0-2086 GCA_043753485.1 bacterium | reverse complement strand
TTCCGTGAGCATGTCGGTGGAGGAGCCGGTTTCCGCCGAGAGCTGCATCAGACTGGAAATAGAGCGGCCATCCGCGCCGAGCAGGTGGGAGTCGAGCAGGAAGGATTCGTGCAGGCTCATGCCTTCTTCGACACTCTTCTGGACTTTAAAGAAGAATTCCTTGTGGACGATGTTGGGAGCGGACTCGCCGGTGATGCGCAGGGCCGTGGAGATGCGCACGTTGGACTCGATCAGCATGGCGAGAGTGCGGAAGGAGACGGCGGCCGAGGCCTTGCGCACGATGTTGCCGACGGTGGGGAGTTTGAGGAAGAAGCGCTGGGCGGTAGGATTGCGGGCGATTTTCCCCCAGTTTTTCAGTAGCAGGAAGACCGCGCCGACGGGGAGCAGAACCAGATAGGGCTGTTTCAGCAAAATCTCGGAGAGAACCATCATGAACTTGGTAGCGCCCGGCAGCTCCGCTTTAAAGGTGCCGTAGAGTCCTTTAAGCGCCGGCACCAGCGTCATGCTCATGACGATCACCACCACGATTCCGATGCAGAGCACAATGACGGGATAGATCATCCCGGACTTGAGTTTCTTGATGATTTTGAGGCCCTTTTTCTGGCCGATGGCAATGCGTTGGCAGACTTCCGGGAGGCGGCCGGATTCCTCGCCGGACCTGATCAGGGCGAGCATGGCATCGCCGAAAATCAGGTTATACTTGCCCATGGCATCGCTGACCTTCTCTCCCTGGGAGACTTGATGGGCGATATCGGCGATGATGCCTTTGAAGATCGGGGATTTGACGCGGTTGGCTTGGAGTTCGAAGGACTTGATCGTGGAAATATTCCGTTCCAGACAGCGGGCGATCCCGGAGAAGAGATTAACGCGGTCATCCATGCTCGGCCCTTTGAGGGAGAGGTTGTAGATGAATTCGTCGGCCCCGGAGATGGTGGTGATTTTGGCGACTTCATTGACCGCTTTGCCGGCCCCAACGAGGGCTTTGCCATCATCGTCCGTGACCACAATAATTTCATCGCTCCGGCCGGAGTTGACGTTGGTGAGGGTGACTTTTTTGATCATGGCGGGAAGCAGTTAGCGGCGGGGCGGAATTTGGCGCAGGATGGGGAAGTCGAGCGGCGTGGTGGTGGACTTGCCAGGGGGCAGCCAATTGACGCGGACGACGGTGCGCTGGACAGTGATGGCGTAGTTGGCAGGGGAGCCGGGTCCGTCGTCGTCGGCATTGACGGCAACGGGGTTGTCGGCGGTGCCGGTGGCGGGATTGCTGTCGATGTCCAAGGTCATGAGCGAGCCGTCGGAGTTTTTGTTCTGGAGGAGGAAGGGGCTGGGGTCGTCGATGCCGAGTTGCCAGAGGCGGGCGGCGTTCTCAGCGTAGTTGACGGCGAAGGATTCCTTCTGGTTGATGTCTTCGGTGAGGGCTTGGCTGAGGCTGAGGCGGGAGGCGGCCCCGATGGCGAGGGCGATGATGCTCATGGAGACAAGGATCTCGATCAGCGTGTAAGCGGCGCGGGAGGAGGGGCGGCGGGAGTTCATGACGGGGAATCAGAGTTTGCCGGTGAGGAAGGTTTCCACCCAGGCAAGCCGGGGGGTCATGCGGATCAGGCCACGGGTATCCGTTTCGAGATTGATCTCGAAGAGGCCGGGAGAGGCGGGGAAGGCGAGGGGGGAATTTGTCTCAATGCCGCCATAAAGCAGGACGGTCCCGGCCGCATAGGGACTGACCGCGGAATAGCTGAAAGTGAGCGGGACATTTTCGGTGAGGATAACCATGTGCCAGTCCGCCGTGGTGGTGGTGGATTCGACGATAATGTTGACATTGGGACTGGTGGCCGGAGCCGGCCATGCGGCGCGGGTCTCCTTTTTCAGCGCCAGAATCATGCGGCGGTTGTTTTGATTGCGCAGACGGATGGTAGTCAGGTTTCTACCGGTCGCGTTCTGGATGTATACCACCGAGAAAGCCGGCCGGTACGGGGCGTAGGAGGTCAGATTGCTTCCCGTTTGGCCATCGATGATCATTTCCGTGAGGTCGTTGGAAATGATGATGGAGGGCAGATCCGAGGTGGAGGATCCAATGCAGGGAGTGATG
>JAYUWQ010000200.1:0-5122 GCA_043753485.1 bacterium | reverse complement strand
TGACTCCAGCCCGCTTGCCCGGGAGCGGCATGATCCCGGGCAAGACATTTTCCAAAAACCTGCGTTCACCATGAAGTTTTACTCTCTCCCTGTCAAATCCGGCCCGGCTCCCGCGCTGCTGCGCTGCCTTGCCGCACTCCTGCTTTTCCTGCCTGGGCTGGCGGATGCCCAGACCTGGGTGCAATCCCTGCGCTCCGCGAATGAAATGCAGTTCCTCTTCACCAACAGCATCCAGCGCTATGACCTGACCAGCCGGACCTGGCTGGGCACGATCAATCTGCCGCGCAGCGGAGCCACCGCCCTGACAGGCGATGCGACGGGGAATTTCGTCGCCTACGGGACCGCGATTTACCGCTATTCCACCACCTACACCGGGGAAGCCGCCGCCGGGACGGCGAATAGCAGCATTGCCTCGCTTTTCCTTGATGGGAATTTGCTGATCGCGGTGCATTCCACCGGTCTTTATGCCCGTCTCACTTCCTACAACCGCACTACGGGGACCCAGCTTAATACGATTGAGACCTACGTGGATTCCATTTACGGCACGTCCCATGCGCCGGGATTGAACAAGATATTCGGCCGCACCCAGGGCATCAGTCCGGCGGATATTGTCGTGGCCAGCTACACGGATGCGGGGCTCCTCAGCGGCCCTGCCGGCAGCCCCTATCATGGCACTTATCCGGGGGCGGCTCAGACTTTTACCGCTCCGGATGAGCGGCGCGTGATGGATTCCTCCGGCACGGTTTACAGTGCTGCGGACCTCACTTATCTGGGCATCCTCGGTGGCACGGTGACGGATATGGACTGGAATGGGGACATTCCTATCGTGCTCCGCGGCAGCGAATTGATCTCCTTTACCAACACTCTGATGGAAGCCGGCCGGACCACCCTGGCCTCCGCCGGGACGGAACTGGCGGTGACATCCACCGATGCCATGGTCTTCGCCGCCGGCAGTCCGCAGCCGGTGGTGCGCATCGTGCCGCTCAGCCAATTGCAGGCACCTACTCCCGGTCAGCCGGTGAATCCCAACGGTCTGCCCTACACGGTGGATGACGCCTTCCAGGACAAGGACGGCGTGATTCATCTGCTGAGCAAATCGCAGTTCAGCCTCTTCCGCTGGTCCCCGGTCCAGCGGCTGTATCAAGCCACGCTGCCTTTGGTGGCATCGCCTTCCCATGTGTCCTACTCGGCTACCTCCCACTCCGTTTTTACGGCATCGGGCCAGTTGATCCGCAGGATGGATCTGGCCGCGCCCTCCCCCGTCGAGGTGGCCTTCGCCAATCTACCCTCGGTGGCGGGGGGACTGGCGACCGCCGGGGAATTCCTCTATGCCGTCAAAAGCGACGGCTACATGACCTTTTCCCCGACCGGGACCGTGCTGACGGATTCCGGATTTACCTATTACACTGGGTCCCAAAACACTTATGACCCCGTCCGCCGCCGGATTTATCATTTCCGGGACGGTATCTCGCCCAATGATCTGCATTTCGACACCATCGGAAACGATGGCCGGGTGACGACCGCCGGCGAGACGCCCTATCATGGGGATTTCCTCGCCCAGACGCCGATCCGGGTGAGTCCGGACGGAAATCGCATCCTGATCGGCAGCGGGGTGATTTTCAATGCGGCGGATCTGACGACCAATACTTCCCTCGCCAATTCCATCGCGGACGGTGTCTGGAAAAACGCCACCCTTTTCACGATCCGCCTCATCGGTGGACTGACGCAGGTGCAAAGCTGGACCGGGGCGCAATTCACGGCCGGACCGGCGGTGCGGCAGTTCAGCGGCACGCCGGTCCGTTTGTTCAATACGGGGGACGGACTGCTGCTCATCACGGCTCTGGATGGCGCACCGCGCTTCACGCTGCTGAACGATGCCTTGGAGCCGGTTTACATCTCCCCTTCCAAGCCCAGTGCGCCGGGAGCGTTGATGGTCACCGGGCGCACGGTGGATTCCATTTCGCTGCAATGGGCGGATGTCTCGGATAACGAGGACGGCTTCCGCGTGGAATACCGCGCGTCGGGCACCACCGGGGTCTGGCTTTCCGGTGCTTCCGCCGCTGCCGGTGCCACCCAGGCCACCGTGCCGGGATTGCTGGCGGGCACCACCTTTGAATTCCGGGTGCTGGCCACTAACACGACGCTGGTCTCCGCGCCTTCCGCGAGTGTGACCGCAGCGACTCTGACCTCTTCCAGCCAGCCGGTGGGCGAGCCCTACAATCTGGCGGTGGCCCGGATCTTCCACAACAGCATCACCCTGGCGTGGAAGGACAATGCAAATAACGAAACCGCATTCCGGATCCTGCGTTCCACCACGGCGGGCGGTGCCACCACTGCTTTGACGGCTCCCGCCAACAGCACTTCCTATACGGATTCCACCGTCGCCGCCAACACCACGTATTATTACCGGATCCAGGCGGTGAACGGCGTTGCCAACGGCGATCTCTCCGCGCAGGTCAGCGCCCGCACCTTCAGCGCCGCCGGCATCCCGGCGGCTCCCTCCAATCTTGTTACCAGCGACCTGACTCCCTACACGGTGCGTTTGTCCTGGAGTGACGGTTCCAGCAACGAGGACTACTTTATCGTCGAACAGTCCTCCAATCCCGTCACCACCTGGACCGAGGTTGAGCGCCCGGCCTTCAACAGCACCACCACCGAAATAGAGGTCCTGACGCCGAATACCAGCTATTCCCTGCGGGTGCGGGCGGTGAATGCCACTGGCAGCGGCACCTCCTACACTATCCTCTTCACCACCCCTAAACTCGGCGGGGATTTTCTTGGCATGGGGATGCGCGGCGGGGATATTTATTACTTCGCTTTCAACGGCCCGCACCGCATTGAACGTTATGATCTGGTCAACCGCGCCTGGTTGTCCCCGCTGCCCCTGGACGCCACGGTCAGCGCCCTCTGGGTGGATGAAGCCGGTATTTATGCCGCCGAAGGACGCGCCCTGCTCAAGTGGTCCCTGGACGGGACCACCCGCACGCCGCTGGTCAATGCCGCGAGCAATATCACCCTGATCGCCACGGCGGAAGATGTGTTGATGTATTCCACGGGTGCCTACGACATCCCGACCATCAACAAACGGACGGGCGTCGCCATCGGCACTTTCACCAGCTACTATTTCTCTTCCGGAGTCAGTTATGATCCGGTGCGGAAACGGGTCTTTGTGCGGGACTATTCCAATATCTCCGGGCTCGATATTGGTCCGGATGGAAAGTTGATCCGCAATATCCGGGGTCCCTACAGCGGGCAGCTTCCGACCGCGACGCGCACCTTTGTCTTCCCGGCGGGAGGCCGCGTGGCCGACAATGGCGGCACCGTTTATTACGGGGACAGCCTGGAATATTCCAATTCGCTGGGCACGGCCTTCAGCGACCTCGCCTTCCACGGAACCGACGTCCCCATCGTCCTGCGCGGCAATAAGCTGGTCTCTTATTCAAATACGTTGCTGGAAGCCGGCAGCTACACGCTGGGGTCTGCCAATGGCCGGCGGGTGGCGGTGGACGGGACGGATGCTATCGCCTTTCTGGCGGACGGCAGCGATGTCCATGGCATGACGCCGCAAATCGTGCCGCTGGGCTCCCTGAATGCGCCGGAACCCGGCCTGCCCGTTCTCCCCGATGGCCTACCCTACACGGTCGATGATGCCTTCGTGGACCGGGATGGGGTGATTTATCTCTATAGCAAAGCCCAGTCCAGCCTCTTCCGCTGGTCTCCCGCGCTCCGCCGCTATCAATCCACGCTGCCGTTGCTCGGTTCCCCATCCAATGTGGCCTACTCCAGCTTTGGCCACATGGTTTACACGACATACGCCACCCAACTCATACGTCGCATGTTCCTGACGGATCCCCTCCCGGCGGAGACTCCATTTGCGAATCTGCCGGATGTTCCCTACGGCCTGGTGGCGGCCGGGCCGGTGATTTACGCCAGCACCGGCAACCGCGTCCTGACCTTCAATGCCCTGGGGGTTGCTCTATCCAATACGGACAGTCTCTACCGCACCAGCCGGCAGAATACGTGGGACCCCATGCTGCGCCGGATCTATCACTTCCGCGATGGCCTCTCGCCGGATGATCTTCTCTATGACTCGCTCAGCACCCCCGGCCAGGTAACCCCCGGCGGGGAATCGCCCTATCACGGGGAGGTCCCCATCGCCGGACCGATCCGCGTCAGTCCGGATGGCAACTTCGTCCTGCTGGGCAGCGGTGTGGTGTTCAACGCCAATGGCCTGACCAAAGCTGCCGCCCTCAGTTCCAGCGTCGTGGACGGCTTGTGGAAGGAAACCACACTGGTCACCCTGCGCCTCATCAATGGCCTGTCCCAGCTCCAGACCTGGACCGGATCCCAATTCACCGCCGGTGCTATCACCCGTCAATTCACAGGCACGCCGGTCCGGCTCTTCGATACCCCGTCGGGCCTGCTGGTAATTACTTCCCTCGACGGTATGCCGCGCTTCACGTTGCTCAACGATGCCTACGATCCGGTCTTCATTTCGCCTGTCAAACCGGTGGCTCCCGGTGCCCTGACGGTCACCCTGCGCACTACGGAAGCGGTTTCCCTGCAATGGACGGACCTCTCCGATAACGAAGACGGATTCCGCATCGAATACCGTGCCGCCGGGACCACCGGTCCATGGCTCCCCGGGGCTGCCACCGCTGCCGGTGCCACCACAGGCACGGTGGCGGGATTGACCGCAGGCACGGGCTTTGAATTCCGCGTCCTGGCCTCGAATGCCGGCCTGCTGTCCGCGGCCACGGGCCCGGTCAATGCCTTCACCCTCATCTCTACGGACCAGCCCGCCGGCGAACCGTATTTCCTCGCTGCGTCCCGGGTTTTTCATAACAGTATCACGCTGGTCTGGCGGGACAATGCCGCCAACGAAACTGGCTTCCGCCTCCTGCGCTCCACGACTCCGGGAGGGGTCGCCTTCGTCCGCACCACGGCTCCCAATGCCACCTTGTTCACGGATACCGGACTGGCCGTGAATACGACCTATTACTATCGCATCCAAGCGGTGAATGGAACGGCGGACGGCGACCTTTCCCCGCAAATCACCGTCGCCACCTTGTCCGCTGCCTCCAGCCCCGCCGCGCCTTCCCAGTTCGTTCATTCCGATCTC
>JAYUWQ010000199.1:0-5139 GCA_043753485.1 bacterium | reverse complement strand
GCGACCGCGGGATAAAACAGGCGAACTTCACCGTCCTCACCGCCAATCCCCCCTCGGCCCTCGCGGAGATGATGTTTATTTCCAACCAGGCCGAGTTTAATCTGATGACCGTGGGAGCCAACCGGGAGGCGGAATCGCTCGGGTTTTACAAGGCTTGCGCGGATTTCCTGGGCATCGACCTGACCACGCCGTCGTTCAGCCTCCAACCGGTCTCCACCACACACTCCTCCGGACAAACCGCCAGCTTCACCGCAGGGTCCCGGGACCCGGGGCTCTCCTGGCGGTGGCAGAGGCATGGCGTCGATCTCAGCGACGGGCCGCGGATTTCCGGCTCCGCCAGTCCCAGCCTCACCCTTGCCAATGTGAGCCTGGCCGATGCCGGATTCTACACCGTCCGGCTCACGGGGGGCGGCCTTCCGGTGGTTTCCCGGGAAGCGCAGTTGGTCATCAGCTCCCCGCCCACCGCTCCCGGTCAGGGAAATGGTCTGCGCGCCTGGTATTATAACAACCCGGACTTCAGTGCCCTGCAGTTCGTCAGGGTGGACTCCACCATCGGCTTCGACTGGCAGGCGGCCGCGCCAGCTGCTCCCATGCAGCCGGACACCTTCAGCGTGCGCTGGACCGGCCAGGTGGAGCCACGCTACACCCAGCCTTGCACCTTCCACGCCCGCACCAGCGATGGCGTGCGGCTTTGGCTCAATGGCATCCTGCTGATCGACCGCTGGCAGGATCAAACCCCCAGGGAAGTCTCCGCCACCACCCCCCTGACGGCCGGGCAGAAAGTGGATCTGCGCATGGAATACTATGATGGTGCGGGTGATGCCGTGGCGGAGCTGAGCTGGTCCTCCGCCAGCCAGTTGAAGGAAATCATTCCTGCCAGCCAGCTCCACCGCCCTCCTCCCGTGCTTGGTGGACCGGACGAAGTCAGGATGGCCGAAGGAGGCATCGCGGTGTTTTCCGCCGCCGTCACCAGTTTCGATCCCCTGCTTGCCTCACAGACCCTGGCGGATTTTGAAACCTTCACGCCCGGCTCGTCCGACCTTGTCATGTTCCGCCGCCCCGCCCTCGCCGGAGGCACGCTTGGCTTTCTGGATACCACCCAAACTGAAACCACCACGGTCACCAGCATCCTTCCGGAAGGCAACCCCAGCACCCGTGCCATCCGCGCCGAATGGACCTTCAAGGCCGATGCCGTCAATCCCTGGCTCCGCTTCAGCACCTCCAATGCCCCAAGCCTCGGCAACCCGGTGATCGATTTCCGGAAAGGCCTGCGTTTTGACATCTGGACGGCCCAGCCCATGCGGCTTGGACTGGGCCTGCGGGAAACCAACAGCGCCGGCACCATCGGCAGCAATGGCGGCACCACCGGCACCACGGAATTCATCGGCGTGCCCACCCTCACGACCCGGCCGGAACCCTCCCGTCTCCTGAGTCCCTCCGTCTGGCATACTGTCGATTTTGATATCCCCCGCGAGCCGGTGCAGCCCTTCACGGGAAATGGCCTCCTCACCACCACTTCCGGCAAAGGCGTCCTCGAGCAGCTCGCCCTCGTCCCGGATGGCCCTCCCGGGCCCCAACTGGTGATGGTGGACAATTTTGTGATCACCGATCCCAACCACCTGACCTGGTCCCTCGCCGCCCCCGTGCCCGGCGTCTCTATCAATCCGGTCACCGGAGCCGTCACCTGGCAACCAGCCGCCGGAAGTGGAGGGCAGCCCATCGCCATCACCATCCAATCCACGGACGCCGGCACCCCGCCCCTCACCGCCACCCGGATCATCCAACTGATCGCCGCCCCGCCACCGGAGATCCTATCCGCTCTTGCGGCCGACGGCAGATTCGCCCTCAGCTGGCGCAGCGCCGCCGGAGGCCGCTACCGCATCGAATCCGCCGATTCCCCGGCCGGACCCTGGATTACGCAACTCCCGCTCCTCAACGCCACCGGTCCGCAACTTTCCTGGTTCACTCCCATCGCCCCCGGCACCCGCGCCTTCTACCGCGTGCGGCTGGAGTTCTAGCGGATTCCGGCAGGCATGTGAAGGCGGAGCACCTTGCAGCCGGTGACGGGGCAGGCAGGGTTATACCCCATACCAGGGATCAGCCCTTCCCTGTATTGGTTGTGCCCTATGAAAACACTTTTTACCTCGGAAGCGGTCTCGAAAGGCGGACGCTCCGGCACCATCAAATCTCCTGATGGCCTGCTGGATGTGACCCTGGGGAACCCTCTGGAAGCAGGCCTTGAAAAACGCGGCCCCAATCCGGAACTCCTGTTTGCGGCAGCTTACTCGGCCTGTTACAACGGCGCGATCACCAATGCGGCCACCCGGCTTGGCATCGTCATCACCGATCCGACCGTGCGGGTGCTCGCAAGCTTGATTGAAGATGATCAGGATGGTTACCGCCTCGCGGTGGAAATCCATACCGCGATTCCCGGAGTGGAGCCTGCCGAAATCCAGCGTCTCATGGAGGAGGCCCATGTCACCTGCCCCTATTCAAAAGCGCTGCGGGGCGATACTTCCGTGACTTTGGTCGTCGACTGACCCTTCGCGACCCTTCCCCCGCTTCCCGGTTCAGATCTTGAGCTATCAAAGCATCAATCCCTTCATCAAGAAGCCTTCCCTCCGTTCGAAAATCACACCAGGGGGCGGTTGGAATCGCCTCTGACCACCGTCTCCTGTTCCTGCAGCTGGTGCCATGGATTTTCCCGGAAACCCGGCAGGCGGACGAGGGACGTTTTAGCTTCCTCGCCCGCCGGTTTTCCGGTAGATTCGACGCATGTTACCCTCCCTGCCCCGCCGCCGTTTTCTGCAAACGCTCGTTGGATCCGGTGCCTTGATCGATCAATTTGGCATCCCGTTCCTGGGACGGCTGCCGCAGGTGTCCGCCCAGGAAGCGCAGGTGAATCCGGCCTCCGTGCGCTTCTCTCCGGAGATCGAACCTCTCGTAAAACTCCTTGAGGAATCTCCCCGGGACCAGTTGCTGGAGAAGGTCGGTGCAGGCATCAAGCGGGGCGACCTGCCCTACCGCGATGTGCTCACGGCTTTGTTATTGGCGGGCATCCGCAACATTCAGCCGCGTCCGGTGGGTTTTAAATTCCATGCCGTTCTCGTGGTGCATTCCGCGCATCTGGCCAGTCTGAATTCCCCGGACTCCGACCGCTGGCTGCCCCTGTTCTGGGCGCTGGATCAATTCAAATCCTCGCAGGCCCGGGATGTCCAGGAAGGCGACTGGACCATGAGTGCGGTGGACGAAAAAGCCGTGCCTGAAGCCAGTAAAGCCCGCCAGGCCTTCACCGAAGCGATGGACCAGTGGGATGCGGCCCGGGTGGATGTGGCCGTGGCCGGCCTCGCGCGGTCCGCCGGGGCCCAGGAAGTGTTCGATTGGTTCTGCCTCTACGGCGCCCGCGATTTCCGCGATATCGGGCACAAAGCCATTTATGTCGCCAACAGTTGGCGGGCCCTGCAAACCATGGGCTGGCACCATGCCGAACCCGTGCTGCGTTCCCTCGCCTACGCCCTCCTCGAACGCGAGGAGGGCAACCCCGCCGGACGCGATGCCGAGCCCGACCAGCCCGGACGGCGCAATGGTCCACTCGCTGACAAGATCCGGCCCGGCTGGACTTCCGGAGTGCTCAACCCCCAGGCCCGCGGCGAAATGCTGGCGGTGCTCCGCACCGGCAGCCAGGAGCAGGCCGCGGACATGGTGGTGGAGTTGTTGAACCGTGGCACCCATCCGCAATCCCTGTGGGATGCCTGTTTCCAGGCGGCCGCGGAAATGCTGATGAGGAAGCCGGTCATCGTTTCACTTCATGCCGGCACCACCACCAATGCGCTGCATTACGCCTGGCAAAACTGCCACAACGACCGCACCCGGCGCTTTCTCCTGCTGCAGAACGCCTCTTTCCTGACCTTGTTCCGCAAGGCTTCCGGAGCCAACGAGGGCGTCCTCGTGGATGCCTTTGAGCCCGCCGCGGCCGGCGCCCCGCTGGACCCCGTGCTGGCGGAAATCAGTCAGGACAAAATGAAGGCCGCCCAGCAGTCCCTCGCCTGGCTGCAGGCCGGCGGGGACGCCAGGTCGTTCATCGCCGCTGCCCAGCGCCTCATCTATCTGAAAGGCACGGATTCCCATGACTACAAGTTCAGTTCCGCCGTCTTCGAGGACTACCGGCATCTCTCCCCGGACGTGCGCGACCGCTTCCTCGCCGCCAGCGTCTTCTGGCTGAAGGGATCGGGTGCTCCAGACAATCCTCTCGTCGCCCGCACCCGGGAGGCTCTCAAGGCATGACCGGCCTTACCTGATTTCCCGCCAGCTCTTCCAAGACCGCAGCGCCATGGGGCCACGGCTGGCCCGGCCCGGCCGCAGGATCTTCGTCTTCAGGAGCAACCACGATCCAGGAAAAAGCCGGAACCTAACTTTCAGAACCGGACGGCTTGGGGGCGGTCATGGCATTCCAACGACGCTGCATTTCCTCAGGGATGACGGATTCGAACTCCCGGGAGAGCGTCCATTCATGGCCGAAGGGATCGCGGAGACACGCGGAACGGTGACCATAAAACTGATCGGACGGGGCGCGGATTCCGGTGGCTCCCGCCGCGATGGCAGCGGCGTATTCTGCATCGACGTCCTCCACCATGAGGCAAAGTTTGACCGCGGTGCCCCCGAGGGTTTCGGGAGATTTGTTAAAGGCCGGATACTCCTCTGCCAGCATCAGCAGGCCCCCTTTGATCATGATTTCGGCGTGCCCGACCACCCCGCTGTCAGGATCAATCAGACGAAAACGTTCTTCAGCCCCAAACGCCGTTTTATAGAAGGCGATGGCCTCGTCGGCCTGACGGACCGCGATGGCAGCGGAGAATGGAGGGTAGTGCATAAGAACAAAGGAATTGTGGTGATATTTAGCAGAAGCAGCTGCCGGGGTCAAGAATCAGGAGACTGACCGATTTAAATCCATCATTACGGCCCTCCCGGCAACGCGCCATGGTCCTGACCCCGCCCCCTGTCCCGTCGATGCCACGGAGTACCGGAGTTGACTCCGCACCCGGGTTTGTCTCATCCTGGGAATATGAAAGCCCCGTCCGTCCTGCTCCCCCTGTTGCTGCTTTGTTCCCCGGTCGTTTCTCTGCGGGCAGCGGAAACTCC
>JAYUWQ010000198.1:0-5144 GCA_043753485.1 bacterium | reverse complement strand
GTGGTGCCCACTTCGCGCAGGCGCGCGCCGCTGGCTTCCAGAATGTCAGGGACCCGGAAGCCGCCGCCGATTTGCACCAATTCCCCGCGCGAAATCACGACCTCAGGCCGTTTCGCTGTCAAGTGACGCACGACGAGCACCAGCGCGGCGGCGCCGTTGTTGACCACGGTGGCGGCTTCGGCACCACAGAGAAGCGCCAGATTGTGCTCCAGATAGGAGGCCCGGCCGCCCCGTGCGCCTCCTGTCAGGTCGATCTCCAGATTGCAGTAATCCGAGGCCACCGCCTGGAGCGCATCAGCAGCCGCCGGTCCCAGCGGGGCGCGGCCGAGATTGGTGTGCAGCATGATCCCGGTGCCATTGATGACCGGGCGGATCTTATGGACCAGAAGTGCGGCGAGGACAGTGCGCACCTGCTGCAGGACGGCTTCCGGCCCGGTTAATTCCGTCCCCTTCCGCAGCGCAGCCAATTCCCGCCGCACCACCGCGACAACCGCCGGGCGCGGCAGGTCAACGGTACCGAGCGCCCGCAGGACCGCATCGACAGCAGGGATGGAACGCAACCGCGGTGGGTTCACTTGGTCGTCAGGGAAATTGGGGCAGGAGGAGGGGCGGAGAGGACAGGAATCGAACCTGCCCCGGCCCGCAGAACGGACCGGTGTCGGTTTTGAAGACCGCAGGGACCACCAGGCACCCTTCACTCTCCAAGCATGAGCCCTCAAAACCATTTTTCGTCCGGCAGCGCAATGGCAAGTGTGACCGGCTTGATTTTACTTCCCATCATCAGAGTTCTCCATGACAGCTTGGGAAACGGATGCCAGGGCAACCGCACTCCCCTGAGGAAAGTCTGCCAGCGGCCACCAATCCCTCCACGCCATAGCCCTTCCTCGGCTAGCGAAGCGTGCTCCGGCACCGCACATAAAGCCGGTCGCCCGGAGCAGGGGCGGTGAGGCGCCAGACTTCGGTGACGGCCCCGGCAGCTCCCGGAGTCGAGGAGCGCAGAGTTACCCCAACGCTGCTCCAGGAACCAAGGTTCGAGGAGGACTCGACAAGGAATTCGGCATCATCGGCGTTCATTTGGCGGGTGGTGGTGATTTCGAGGAAGGGCTGACCGGCATCCGTGCCGCTGCGGGGTTGGAGATCGAGGCTGCCGGGAGTGCTGTCGCTGGTACCAAGAGTATATTCCATGAGTTGGGTCAGACCGTCGCGGTCAACGTCATCAACCGGATTGCCCGTGAAACGGAGGGCGTCGTCCGTGCCGGGATTGCCACCTGCGGCTGTGCTGGCCCGCCAGTTTTCCGGAAGGGCAGGATCGGGGTTCGTTTCCGGGCGCAGGAGCACCAGACTGGCGCCCGTTCCATCCGCTGCGGGCCAGGGGGCAAGACTGGAATAAGCAAATTCCTTCACTGTGTTATTGAGCGGATCTTCGAGTTTGACCGGCTCGCCGCCATTGTTCAGGGCGGTGGCATTGGCAAAGATGCCCGCGACCGGATGGCCCGCGCCGTGCGCTGCAGTAAATGCAGCCACGTCGCGCACGATCAGCGCCCGCCCGCCCGGAGCGAGACTGGTGATCGTGCTGCCAGTGAAGTCGAAATCCACGCCGGCATTGAAATTAACTCCTGTCATTCCCAGCGTCACCGTAGTGCTGAGGTTTGTCAGTTCGATATATTCAGCAAGCCCATCGCCACCCGGGTTGTACATGATTTCGGTAACAGTGAGCCATTGCTGATGGGGAGTCGGCGTCCCGGAGTAGGTGGTGGTGGCGCGCTGGGTACCCGCCGCATCGAGCAGGATGAGGGTTTCCCCGAGGTTGCTGAGATGCCCTTGGAATCCGCCGGTGACGTTGAGGCTTTCGCCGCCCTTGGGCGAGACGGTGCGGGTCTTGAAACCATTGCGGCTCGCGGCGACATAGATTTTGTTGGCGTTGGCTCCGGCCGTGGCGGTGCCGTTGACAATGGTGCCCGGCTCAAAGGTGTAAGTAACGCCGCCCGTGATTTGCCAGCCGGAGAGGTCGAGGGACACGCTGTTGGGGTTGGTGATGGCAATGAATTCCTGGTCCTGGTCCCCACTGGAGGGCGAGTGCTCGACCGCGCTGAAGGTGAGCGGGGTCAGGGTGCTGAGATTGTAGGCCGGGGGAACGTTGGAGTCGGCATTGATAGTGTTGATGCGCTGCATCACGTAAGTGTCCATCTGCCGCTGGAGTTCCTGGGACATGGTGTAAGCGGCCAGCGGTGAAGCTGTGGTCAACGGTGCTGCATTTTTCCAAAGGGCCGCAGGGTACTTCGCATAATCGAGCGCGGCATCTCCGCCCGGAGTGTCGTTCTGCCCGACGGTCCAGTTCGCTCCCATGATCGTCGCCTTCTCGTTGATCCGCCGGTCATACCAGCGGGTCAGGTCGCGCGTCACCGCCGGGGTGACGGTTCCTTTGAAGAATTGATCCTGCAGACTGCGGATGCGGCGTTTGGCCATGTTGGAGAATTCGGGAACCGCATACATTTTGGCCACCAGCCCCTGGCCCTGCCCGCTCAGCGTGCCGCCCGCGTTCAGATACATGCCGTCATCAAAGTAGTTGTTTGCGCTCGTCCAGAGGCGGCCCTGGCTGAGGTCGAGATCCCACGGGAGCAGTGTCCAGAGATTGGTTTTGCCGGTGTCGCAGTAAATATAGTAGTTTTTGGCGTGCAGGTCCACGTTGCCGGTCACGGTGTTGGCCGCCATGAAATTGATCATCTTTGGCACGTCCACATTGTCGAAGAGGAATTTCTTCCTCGCAGTGGCGTCGGCGAGATTCATCCCCACTTCGAAGAGATAGAGATCGCTGTTGTTCTCGAATTTCCGGCTCTTCTTCTCCGCCCCCGTGACCGCGTCCGTGGCGGGGTTGAGCATATTGTTATACATCTTGTACAGCACCCCGTCCTTGTTCAGCCCGGCCCGTTCCAGATAAACGTCGTCGCCATCCTCCACGAAATTGTAGATGCCGTCGAAGGCCCCGTTCAGCCGGCAGTGGGTGGCGATGCAATAGTGCGCCGCCACTCCCGCCTCCCGCTCCATCTCGTAGGCCAGTTCATGGCGCAGCTTGGTTTTGTCAGCGAAAATGGTCAGCAGGTTGATGTCCTTGGCGCGGGGCTGGAGCGGATCCATGCTCCATTGGAACCGGTAGCCGCGGTTGCCGTCGATATCATAACTCTTTTTGAGGAAGGCCCCGCCGGAGGTGCTCTGACCGTGCAGATTGATGCCCACATTGTCGTAGAACTCACCGTTCAGAAAGACGGAGCAGCGGGTCCCACTGGTGGAATTTGCCGCCGTGGGACTCTGAATGAACCGGTGAACGGTAAAGAGAGGGGTGGTGATGGCCGGGTTGGTGCTGACGGTTCCAAAATATTGGGGCGAATCCAGAGGGTCACGATAGGGCGGCATCTTCGTCTGGTAGCCGGCGGCGTCGAGCGCCGTGACCCTCCAGCGGATCATCTGACCTGCCACCACTTGTGCTGCCGGAACCAGACCAGTGTAGATACTGTCGGCAGCCGCGGCATCGCCATTGGTTCCATCATCCACCATGGGGATGGTGGTCTCGGCTTCGTAGTGTTTGCGATAGGTCAGGTTGACCGTGGTGATGGCACCGCCCTGGGCGGGGAGAATGTACGCCGTGACGGGAAACGCGGCCCCAGGCGGCGGCGGGACGGGATTCTCTGACAATTGGCGGAGCAGCGGACCTGCGGCGGTCACGCCGGTATTGGGCGCGCCCGGACTTGGAGTCATAAAACCCAGCGCGGTGACCGGGGTCGGGGAAACTTGACTGCGGATGGTCAGTTTGGGCCCGGACCGGTTCTGATCCCAGGCGATCCAAGCGGGGTGCGCTCCCGGCACCAGCAGAAATTTGCCATAGTTGCCGGCAGCGGGGGCAGCCAGCCAGTCCTTGACCAGCTGCGTGACATTCCACACGAAGTTCTTGGTTTCGCCCTGCTCGACGCTGACGCTGGCATAGGCGGTGGTGGCCGCAAAAAAGTCGACGAGATCCTTGCCATCGGCACCCGTGCTGATCGTGGGGATGCCCCGGTTTCCATCATCCGGCTGACGGAAGACACCCACGGGGGTGGTCACGGTATTGAGGCCGGAGACGCCAGCAAAGAGTTGATTCCTGCCATTCCACTCCAGCGTGGCTTCCACGACATTCTGCCCGGCGGGGATAACACTGAGGCGGCTGCTGTAGTCGAACCAGAGATACTGCTGGTGCTCCGGCTGGATCAGTCCGTCATCAAAAACATTCAGGGAGTTGCTGTCCTGCGAAGCAGTTCCGACCCCGCTCAGTTTCACCCGGCTGTAATGGGTTCCGCCGGTCAGCACGGCCGGAGTGCCGTCCGTCACGGTGACGGCTCCGGAGAAACCAGTACCGAAGCTGGTATTCTTGGTTTGAAATGGAAACGGGGCAAAGGCACTGGCGGCAACGCCGGCTGGTGAGAGCAGCGAGAGATACTCCCCGTCCGGGTCCAATTGAAAGTTGGTATGCAGCTGGCCAATGTTGCGGTTCTTTTCTGAAGCCCACACGATCAGCCGGGCTCCCGGTTGCAGCACATACGAGGGAAAAACCCACTTCGCAGGCTTCGTGGCATCATCCGTGAGTCTCCAACCGGCAAGATCCACCGTGTTGTTGTCAGGATTGTAAATCTCGATCCAATCCCGGTCTTCGCCGTCCTCATCTTTGAGGCCACCATCATTGTCGGCCAGAAACTCCGAAATCACCGGCACGGCGTGAAGCGGCGCCGGGAACGCAGCGAGCAGAAGGCTGCATGCGCCAACGATCCGGAACAACCCGGCGGCAGGGGGCGCCAACCGGGAGGCACCGGAGTTTGGAAGCGGCCCGGGGACGGGCTGAAGGGAAATCGCTGAATAATGGGACATGGCACTTTGAGAGTGAAAAATGGGGGGAAACGCGTCGGAGCTCTGCGGAATGGGGCGCTTGGGGTTTTCGTCCGGGGCTCACTCCAGCAGCACGCGGTAGGCGGGGACCGGGTCGGTCCACGGCGTCACCCGGTCTTCAAAAAACAGACTGGTCGCAGGGGCTCCACCGGTGGGAAATCCTTGGATCAGTTGGACCCATGAAGCCCCGGAATCGGCGCTTTTCTGCACCCGGTAGGTTTTCCCGGGCTCCG
>JAYUWQ010000197.1:0-14353 GCA_043753485.1 bacterium | reverse complement strand
GGCGCAGCAAGTATGAGGGCGGGGGCCGGGCGAAGATCACCGCGGTGGTGCCGGACCGGGAAGTCATGGTGGCCTTTGATTTTGGGGAGCGGGGAGATGCGGTCAGTCTGATCCGCTTTGAGGAATCCGCGGACCGGTTGCAGACCCGGGTGCGTTGGAAATTCCGCACCGATTTTGGAGGAAATACCGGGCGGCGCTATTTCGGCCTCCTGTTCCGCTCCTGGGTCGGGCAGGATCTGGAGCAGGGATTGGCGGGACTGGAGGCGGCGGCGCTCGCCAAATCCAAACCAGTGCTCCCGGCGGTGCCTGCCGTGGAAGCCCCCTTGAACCCAAGGTGAGGATGGTTACCCCGCAAGGATTCGAACCTTGTCAAAGAGAATCAGAATCTCTTGTGCTACCGTTACACTACGGGGCAATAATGAATTGAACTTGTTTGGATGCCCCGCAAGGATTTGAACCTTGTCAAGGAGAATCAAAATCTCCTGTGCTACCGTTACACCACGGGGCAAAAAACAGGAAGCTACTTAAACCAAACCCACCCGGATGCAAGGGGCGGAACGAAATTTTCCCCAACCCCTGATGTGCTGCTTATGAACTGGAAAATTCTCGCGGTCGGCAAGCCGGCCCTCCCCTGGGCCCGCCAGGGCATCGACGACTACCTTGGACGCTGCGGCCACTACGCCAAAGTGGAGGTGGAATACCTGAAGGACGGCCCCCGCGCCCAGATGGAAGAGCGTTTTCTCAAAAGCAGCGAAGGCAGCCGCCGGATCGTCCTTGATGAACGCGGCAAACGTCTCAGCACTGGAGAGTGGCATGCCGCCGTGGACCGCTGGGAGCTTGCCGGCACCAAACGGGTGACCTTGCTGATCGGCGGAGCCGACGGACACAGCGCAGCCCTGCGGGAAAGCGCCGACGAGGTCTGGAGTTTGAGCGCCCTGACGCTCCAGCATGAGCTGGCTCTGGTGGTCCTGCTGGAACAGCTTTACCGTGTCTACACCATCAAGCGCGGGGAACCCTATCACCGGTGAAGGGGGAACGGATGGGGATGAGCCCACTCCAGTAAAATTGATGCAAAGCCAGTAACTCCGGTGTATGAGACGGAGTCAACCCACCTCTCATGCCTGCCCTCCTCACCTGCGCCGATGGCTCGGATTACGCGCCCAGTCTATATCAATACACCGCCTGGGCCGCCGCCCGGCTCGCCGCCCGCGTGGAAGTGCTTCACGTTTATCCGCCCGCCATACCGTTTTACATTCCCCCGGTCAATTTCATGGGAGATCCCAGCATGGGGTCGGCTTCGCTGGCGCTGCCGGAACTCACCATGATCAGCGAGGCCCAGGAACAGGAAGCCCGCTCCGCTGCCCTCACCCTGCTGAATGACGCGGCCGCTGCCTTGCGGACCGCCGGAGTGCATGACGTGGAATTGACCGCCCTCTCCGGCACCCTGCCGGAAGTGGTCGCAGATTGGGAAAAGCCCCTCGACCTGCTCCTGCTCGGCAAGCGGGGCGAATCCACCAGCCCCCAACATAAAGCCCTGGGCAGCCAATTGGAAACCGTGATCCGGCAGAGCAAACAACCTGTGCTGGTGGCGTCCCACCACTTCCGGCCGGTCCGCCGTTTCCTGATCTCCTTCGATGACAGCCCTTCCGCCCACGCCGCGGTGAGGCATGTGGTGGAAAGCCCACTGCTCCGGGGTCTGCCTTGTGATCTGGTGATGGCAGGCGATCCCACGGAGGAAAACCGCGCCGCCCTCGACTCCGCCCGCGCCATCCTCCGGAACGGCGGATTCGAAGCCGAGGAGTTCCTCATGCAAGGCGATCCGGAAACCGTCAGCACATGGGAGATTTCCGCCAACCAGATCGATCTGCTGGTGATGGGAGCCTATAGTCACTCCCGGTTCCTCCAGTTTTTCATCGGCAGCACCACCACCGAAATGATCCGGCGCTGCCGCGTGCCAGTGCTAGTCATGGGCGGGAGGATGCCTCACAAGACGACGGAAGCCTGATTTCCTGGCCGCTGGGCCTGCCGTTTCCAGCCAGCATTTAAATGGGCGCCCACGAGTCTGCGCCGCCGTTTTTTCCACCTTTGCCGCGGCAGTGCAGGCACCTCCCCTGCGGGTGGGGTTTTCGGAGCAAAAATCTGTCACGTTATTCGGAAAATAAGTGAAACCGGTGCGGGGTGATACACGTCTGCGGATGGGAGTGCCGCATTCCTGCGGCACAGCCCAACTCCCACCTTTCTCTTCCCTTGGACTACATCACTACCGCCAACGTTCTGCTCTGGTTCTTCCTGACCCTGGGCTTCTTCCTTGTTTTTCTGAGCCATTGGCTCGTCGCCGTCTCCCTGTTTCCGGACTACGTGGAGAAATGCGCGGCGCAATACCGCCGGCCCATTGTTGTCACACTGCTCGGGCTACTGGCCATGGTGGTGCCGATCGCCCTCGGCACAGTCCTGCTCAATGTGCTGCCGCCCGCTTTGAAATGGGTCGGGCTGCTGATTATCTTCGCCCCCATCCTCGGGGGACTGCTGGGCACGGCCGGACTGGCCCTGCGCATCGGTCAGGGAATGCCGGCTCCCGGTGACGAACATCAGCCATGGAAACGCGCGATGCGCGGTGGCACCGCCCTGGCCCTGACCTTCCTCCTTCCGATCCTTGGACAGATCCTTGCCATTCCACTCATCCTCGCCAGCGGTCTGGGAGCGAGTCTGTTGACCTGGGCCGCCCGCCGCAAGGCGACCAAACCGCCCACCCTGCCGCAGACAGAGCCAGCCGTGACTTCTGCCCCGGCCCTTTCCAACCTCTCCGGCCAGGCCACGTCATGAGCACCACCCGACGACGTTTCCTCAAGGCCGCCACCGCGGGCGGGGCCGTGGCCGGCGTGGCAGGCTTCAGCGCCCTGTCCCATGTCCTGGCTCCGATCCTCTCCGGTCCGGGCGATGGCCTGACTGCTTTCCGCCCGCCGCAGGCCGATGAAATTGATGAAGCCACCCATGTCCTGAACCGCCTCACCTTTGGCCCGCGGCCGGGCGACCACGCCGAGATGCTCAAGCAGGGCCGCAAAGCCTGGCTCGACCGCCAACTGGATCCGGAGTCCATTGAGGACGGCTGGACGGAAGCCCGCACCCGCCACTTTGAAGCGCTCAATGTCTGGCCGCTGGGCGAACTTTTGGAATACAGTGCCAAGGAGTTGATTGACCAGATGACCCGCGCCAAAATCCTGCGGGCGGTGCACTCCCGCCGGCAACTGCAGGAAGTCATGGTCGATTTCTGGTCGGACCATTTCAATATCGACCCGTCCAAGGGCGACTCCAAGTGGCTCAAACCTGCCGATGACAAAACCGTGATCCGGGCTCATGCCCTCGGAAAATTCAAGGATCTTGTCAAAGCATCCGCGCTGAGCCCATCCATGCTCTGGTATCTCGATGGCCGGGTGAACCGGCGTGCCACCGCCAAGGAAAAACCCAACGAGAACTATGGCCGCGAGTTGCTGGAACTCCATACCCTCGGAGTGAATGGCGGCTACACCCAGGACGATGTGATGGAAGTGGCCCGCTGCCTGACCGGATGGACCGTGCGCGCCCGGGAAAACACGCGCTTCGCGGTGGGCAAAGTCAGCTTCCAGGCCGATCTGCATGACGATGGACCCAAAACCCTGCTCGGTGTCAGGATTCCCGCCGGGCTGGGGGAAGGCGATCTCGATCAGGTGCTGGACATCGTCTGCCAGCACCCCGCCACGGCCCAGTATCTGGCCGGAAAACTTTGCCGCCGTTTCATCGCCGATGCGCCCCCGGCCAGCGCCATCACCAACGTCGCCCAAGCCTTCACCGACTCCTCCGGCGACATCCGGCACACCCTGCGAACTCTCTTTGATTCCCCTGAATTCCTCGCCGCACGCGGCGGCAAAGTGAAGCGCCCGTTCCATTTCGTCATCTCCACCCTGCGCGCCACCGCCGCCCGCACGGACGCCGGCCCCGCGCTGCAGGATTATCTCCTGCGCATGGGCCACGCCCCCTTCCAATACCCCACGCCTGACGGTTATCCGGAGGAGGCCCAGCCATGGATGGCCACCCTTCTCTGGCGCTGGAAATTCGCCCTCGAATTTGCCGGCCACAGTCTCAAAGGCACCCAATTTGATCCCAAGCGGCTCCAACAATGCGCCGGCGGGGGAACCGGACTCGCCGCCCACTTGCTGGGGCGCTCCCCTGCCGCAGCAGAAACCACCGCCCTCGGGGCCAGCGGCCAACCGGTCGCCCTTCTTCTGGCCAGCCCCGCCTTCCAGGTCTTCTGAACCCAGCCTCCTCCCCGTCCATGTCCCTCACCACTTTTATCAACGACCAACAGGACCCTGCCGGCACGCTGGTGGTGGTCTTCCTGCGGGGCGGCGCCGACGGCCTGAATATGGTCGTACCCCATGGCGATGATGGTTATTACCGCGCCCGGCCCGGCATCGGAATCCGCCGGGAAAACCTGTTGGAACTGGATGGGTTTTTCGGCCTGAATCCGCACCTCTCCCCCCTGCATCCGTGGTGGCAGGAGGGGCAACTTTCCATCGTCCACTGCGCCGGTTCGGAGGACGAAACCCGCTCCCACTTTGAAGCCCAGGACTTCATGGAACATGGAGGACTGGCCGCCGGGGGCTGGTTGGGACGGTTTCTGCGCGTCCGGCCCGATGACGGGCAATCCCCCCTCACCGCCGTGGCCATCGGTCCGCAACTTCCGGAATGCCTGCGGGGAGCACCGTCCTGTGCCGCGATCCAGTCCCTTGATGACTTTGGCCTCGGGGACCGCGTGCCCGCCGGTTTTTTACCCCAATTGGCGGCCCTCTATAAAACCGCGCCGGGAGTGCTCGGTCCCGCCGGCCAGAGTGCCCTCGCCGCCCTGGAGCGCATCAACGCCCTGACAAAAACCAGCTATTCCCCTGCGCATCAGGCGGAATACCGGAAGGATGACTTTTCGTCAGGACTGCGTCAGGTGGCCCGTCTTATCAAAGGGCGGGTGGGCTTGCAGGCTGCAACCCTGGATCTCGGCGGCTGGGATTCGCATATCACCCAATCCGTCATCATGGATCCACCAATGCAGCGGCTCAGCCAGGGTCTGAATGCTTTTGCCACCGATCTCGGCCCGGAGGAACTGGCCCGCACCAACATTGTTGTCCTGACCGAGTTTGGCCGCCGCGTCGCGGAAAACAGTGCGCTGGGCACCGACCATGGACGCGGGTCTGTCCTGTTCATGCTGGGGGGAGCTTTGGCGGCCAGCAAAAAAGTGCAGGCCTCATGGCCGGATCTCACCCATAGCCCGCTGGTCGGCCCGGGGGACCTGCCGGTGAATCACAACTACCGCGATATCCTCGCTCCTGTGCTCGCCCGGCAGTCCAAGGGAGTGGACCTCTCCAAAGTATTTCCCGGCTACTCCCTCAAGCCGCTGGGGCTGGTCTCCTGACAGCAGCGCCGCTCAGGGCTGCGGCCGGGGGGGCGGACTGGCCAACGATTCCCCGGTGGCCGGCTGACCGGAGGCTGGCTTGATGCCCCGGTCCGATTCGTTCCAAACCCCGCGATCCGGGGGCACAGCTGCGGGGCTGACTTTGATGACAGGAGGTATGGCAGCCATGGTCTCGGGACGGGAAGGCAGCAGGGGTTTTTCGAGTTCGGCGGCCTCCGGGATGGTTGCCGCCCCAGGGCCGGAGGTCACGACCGGAGGAGGCAGCACCGGGTGGGTGCGGGATCCCACGTCCGGCACCGTCTTGATGGCGATGGACGGGATGCCCATTTCCGATCCGGAGCCGGAGGGTTGAGGGGGAGTTCCGGCGAAAAGATACAGCCCCAAGGCTAGAGCCGCGGCAATACCAAGCGTCGCGCAGGTCGGCGTTATCCAGGCAGGCCGCGAAGTCCGGCGGGGCACGGCCTGGGCCATTCCATAGGACAGCACCGCGTGCCGCTGGGAAAGGGTCAGGGAAAGCGGAGCTTCCTGCTTGAAGGCGGTCGCCAGACGGTGGGCGGTCCGGCTGAGCGTGACCGCTTCCTCCCGCAGGCTGGCGTCCTTCAGAAGCGCTGCGTCAAAGGCGGTTTGCTCCGCCGGAGTGGCTTCCCCGAGCACACAGGCAGAGAAACGGGACTGGTCTGGTGAGATGGACATGGCGGTCAGGATTCAGTTGCAAGAAAAAAGGGGGATTACGAACACGCCGCGACTTCAGGGGCGAGCAGGGTCCGCAGGCGTTTCAGACCCGTGTGGATCAGGAAGCCGACATTGCTGGCACTGAGACCGGTGATATCGGCGATTTCCTGATAGGACAGAGCACTTTGAAACTTGAGCCGGAGCACTTCAGCCTGATTCACGGGGAGGCGGCGGAAGGTTTGCAGCACGAAAGCGGTTTCGTCGGCATCCGCCGCGTGGCGGTCCGGCGGAGGTTGAGGGTCGGCCAGATCATCCATGAGCGAGTCTTCCAGACTGACGAGACGGCGGCGGCGGCGCAACAGATCAAGGGCGCGGTGACGGCACACCGTGAAGAGCCAGGCTTTGAGGCCGGGGCCATCCAGGCGGGCCGGGTCCTGCGCATAAAGTTTGATGAAGGTATCCTGAACCACATCCCGCGCCATCTCGGGATCGCCGGTCAGGTTGCTGACGTACCCGGTCAGCATGGATTCGTAGTCACGCACGGCCCGCCGCACAAGGTCGGTGGCTGGATCGGGGCGTGCGGTTTCCGGCATGATGTGCTAGCTATAGCATATCAGAAACGCCCCGTCCTGGAAAATCCCTGGATTAATTTTCGCCGTGCCGTCGATTTTTTGTAACGCCTAAATCCTGGCGGCTTCAAAAGCGGAGGCATGGATACCCCTCAGGACCCCGATGGAAACACCGGCCAGGGTTTTCAGGATGGCCGCGGCTCCGGTGAAATCGGACCCATCAGTGACGGGCGAGGGCACAATGACACAAGGCGCCCCAGCCGCGAGGGAAGCCCGGAGACCATTCGAGGAATCCTCCAGCACCAGCGTTTCCTCCGGACGGAGCCCCAACCCCTCCGCGGCGGAGAGGAAAAGATCCGGGAACGGCTTGGCGCGGGCAACGTCATCGCGGCTGCGGACAAAATCGAACTGATCCCGGAGGCCGGTCCGGTCCAGCCAGCCGCCCACGTGGCTGCGCTGACTGCTGGAAGCCACCACACAGGGAATCCCGGCGGCCCGGGCTTCGGCCAGCAATTCACGGATGCCGGGCAGGGTATCGAGCCCCTGTTGCCCGGCCCGGATGCGGGCATCCTTCATCGGCAAATGAGTGTCCCAATCCACCGGACTGCCCAACAGTGCCTCCAGCGCCACCATGGGATCGTAATGACCAAACACGGACCCGACGCATTGCACATAGGTCGCCAGGGGTAAGTCCTGGCCGTGGGCCAGATAAAGCTCCCGCCACGCTTCATAAATCGCGGACTCGGTGTCCACGATGAGTCCATCGAAATCAAAGATCAGGGCGCGCATAGGAATAGCCTTCAAATCCCGGCAGCAACGGTTTCGGGCCCCACCAAATCCAATTCCGGTTTGAAGTCGGCCGCATGATAGGAGCTGCGCACCAACGGGCCGGAGGCGACGTGCCGGAAGCCTTTTTCCTCCGCGATGACCTTCAGTTTGGCAAATTGATCCGGGTGGATGTATTCCACCACCGGCAGGTGCTTTGGCGAAGGGCGCAGGTATTGGCCAAGCGTCAGGACGGTGACCCCGGCTTCGCGAAGGTCATCAAGGGCCTGGAGCACTTCCGCTTCGGTCTCGCCGAGGCCCAGCATGATCCCACTCTTGGTGGCAATGCGGTCGCCCGACATTTCCTTGGCGCGCTTCAGCACGTGCAGACTGCGGCGGTACATGGCGCGGCTGCGGACGAGCAGGGTGAGGCGCTCCACTGTTTCGAGGTTGTGATTGAAGATGTGGGGACGGGCGTCCATCACGGTCTTCAGGGCATCGTCCTTGCCATTGAAGTCGGGGACGAGGATTTCGATCGTAATTTTCGGATTTCCGGCCCGCACCGCCTTGATCGTTTCGGCAAAATGCTGCGCTCCGCCATCAGCGAGGTCATCGCGGGCTACGGCGGTGATGACGACGTGATTCAGGCCCATGCGCTTCGTGGCGGTGGCCACACGCGCCGGTTCATCGGCTTCGAGGGCGAACGGTTTGGCGGTTTTGACGGCGCAGAACCCGCAGGCACGGGTGCAGCGGTCCCCGGCAATCATGAAAGTGGCCGTGCCCTGGCTCCAGCATTCCCAGCGGTTCGGGCATTGGGCTTCCTCGCACACGGTGTGGAGCTTCAGGTCCGACACCATGGATTTGGTGGACCAAAAGACGGGATTGGTGGGCAGGCGGACCTTGATCCACGGGGGTTTTTTATCGGTATGCAGCGCCGGATCGAGCTTGGAGGGCATGATCCGGAAATGTGGAAGGGCTGCCGCCGGTTTGCAACCCGGATGCAGCCCTTCCCCTTGGACAGGTTCCGATTACAGCGTTTTCAGGTAAGCGATGCTTTGTTTGATGCTGGCCATCGCATCCGGCGACTGATCCTGCTCCACGTGCGCATGTTCGACCCCGGCGGCTTTGGCGGCGGCGAGGAGCGGCCCGGTGGGGATGATGCCATCACCAAGTTCCTGGAAGGCATCCGGTGGCACGCTGCCGTAACCCGGCACCTCAATCCCGGCCTTCAGATCCTTCAGGTGGATCTGGGAAACCCGTCCGGCCAGCTTGGACAGCATGGCGGCCGGGTCCTGTCCGCCCAGTTTGACCCAGAAGAGGTCGAGTTCGAATTTCATGTCGGGCGAGAACTCGGCCATGAAGATATCAAACCCGGTTTTTCCGCCTGCCATGGGCTTGAATTCGAAGCTGTGGTTATGATAGGACAGTTGAATCCCTGCTTCCTTGGCCTTGGCGGCGGCCTTGTTGGCATTGGCGGCAACGCGTTTGTACTCGTCCAGCGAAACGCGGTTTTTGTCCGCGAGGAACGGAATGACCAGATGTTTCAGGCCAGTGGTTTTAGCCTTGTCGAGGATCTTCATGAAGTCGGACAGGGAGCCGTCTTTGGGATTCACCACGCTGTCCCATTCGAAGTGCGAGGAATGCAACCCCAGCCCACTGTCCCGGGCCGCCTGGATCATCGGATCACAATTGGGGAAACCATACATTTCGCCCTGTTTGTAACCGGCGGCGACCACGGCCTTGATGGCCCCGGCCGCGTCGGCTTTGATCTCATTGCGCAGGGTGTAGAGCTGCAGGCCGATGTTTTTGCGATAGGCATTGTCCGCCTCCAGGGCAAACAACGACGGGGCACTGACGAGAGCAAAGGACGAGGCAACAGAGGTGCGGAGGAAATGGCGGCGGTTCATAGACATGTGCATCTTTAGCGTAACGCGGCCCAACTGCCAAGCTCCGGGATGCGAAAAAAGCGGCTTGGCAGCACAAAGCACTGCCAAGCCGCAAGCGGAGGGGCCATTTTTCGACCCATATCATCCCGGGGAGATGGCGAACTGGAGAGTCAGTCGCGCCTTTTCCCTGATGGATTAATCATCGTCGCCGTCGTCATCCTTGGCATTGTCATTTTTGGCTTTGGAGCCGCCGACGGCAGCCTGCATGACCCGGAAGAACACACTGGTGTTATCCATGGTGCCGCCCAGCAATTCGGATCCGGGTCCACCCGCGGAGAGGGGGATGTCAGCGGCGGTATGGACCGCGCTTTGCACCGAGGACCCTGACGCCTGGCCGGCGATGAAATAGTCACCGGCGAGGTCCTGCATGGCAGGGTTGACAAGGGGTTGGACGTTCTGGAGCCAGTCTTCATACCGGTCGCCATTGCCACCGTAACCGATCAGCATCTTGCGGTCCGGGTCCATCGTCGTGGGGTAACCGTCGGAGTTGTTCGTGTAGACGGGGAAGGAAGCGCTGTCGTAGATCCCGACCACGCCGCTGCGGAGTTTGGTCTGTCCATCAGTGGATGGGCTGGCCCCATTGATCCCTCCGGCCAAACCGTCATTTCCACGGGCTGCCGCCCGGTTGATCAGTTCGGCATTCGTCACCAGCGAAGAGCCGATGATGGCGGCACCGGCGCACTCATGGTCGGCGGTGACGACGATGAGGGTGTCAGGATTGGCGGACTGGAAGGCGATGCACCTTGCGACCGCCCGGTCAAACTCGATGGTGTCATGAACAAACCGTTCCGAATCCATGTTGTGCGCCTGCTTGTCGATGGACGCCCCTTCGACCATCAGGACAAAGCCGTTTTTGTTGTTGCCGAGCACTTCAAGAGCCTTGCCGGTCATTTCTTCAAGCAGGGGCTGGTTGGGGAAGGCTGGAATACCGCCAACTGACGCCCCACCGCGGCGCTTCGCGATTTTGTCGAGGGAGACATCCATGTTGCCGGTGTGGAAGAGGCCAAGGAGCTTGGTAGTGGTAGCGGGCGCTCCAAGGAGCGTAGTCGTATCCGAAGCATAGGTAAACCCGGCGTTGACAAAGTCACCGATCAGATCGCGCGCAGGATCCACCGCGCCGGTGGGCACGCCCCAGGCGGCGGCGAGGTCGGCAGGAAGGACATAGTCAGCTCCAGAGGAGGTAAGACTGTTCACCCGGCCGCTGCCGGGGGCTCCAAAAGGGATGAACCATTTGCGTCCCCCGCCGAGAAGCACCCGGAGATTGTGGTTCGCGACCGCTTCGTCGAGATACATGTCGCAGATCCCGGTGCCGGCTCCGCGGTCCTGGGTATGCGCCGCAAAGGATCCCGGAGTGGCATCTTCCACGTCGGCGGTGGTGACAATGCCAAGCGATTTGCCCTGGGTGCGGGCGAGGAAGTTCCCCATGTGCTCCACCCGGGGGTTGTCCCACTTGTCGGAGGTGTCATCGGGGAAAACCCCTTCCTGGCCATTGTTGGACTTGTTGCCGGTGGAGTAGCAGGCCGCGCCGGGAGCAGAGTCGGTGATAATGGAATTCAGGGACGGAGTCATCAGGATGCCGGCGACAGGAAGAGTATCCATGGCGAGAGGCTCGATGGCCTTGCCTTGGGCAATTCCCTTTGAGACGATCCGCGCGGCGGTGCGGTGGGCGAGGCTCATGCCATCCCCGATCAGATAGATGATGTTTTTCACCTTTTTGCCTTGGCCCTTGACGCCTACGATTTCAAAATTCCCATTGGCAGTTGCGCTGAGGTTGTCGCTCTGTTTGGCATTGACGGCGAACGTGTGGACCCCGGCATTTTGATTGGAGTAGGCTCGCAGGGCGAGACTGAAGCGGTCCGTGCCAATCGGGGTGACGGTAACCGTGCCGGGCACCGTTTTGCCATTCACGGTGAAGGACCCGCCGGTGATGGTGGTTCCGGCGTCTGCCTGCACGGTGGCTTGGAGATCAAAGCGCTGTCCCTCGAGGAAGCGGGCCGTGAAGGGAGCAGTGGCGTCCCCGAAGGTGAAGAGGGCGCTGGGAGGATTCAGGCGGGAGACCCTGGGGGCGGCCTGGACGGATCCAAGAGCCGCGGCAAGGCCTGCCAGAGTGAGGTGAAGGGCAGTGGTGGTTTTCATAATGATGGTTGGTGGTTGCGTTATTCCACAGAGCGTGCGGAAAGAGTTTCGAGCTTGACCTTGCCCGATTGGATCCGGGAAGGTTGCAGCAGGACGGAGCGGCGGGGCTCGATAAGGGTCCGGCCATCGGCCGTGGTGACGTGGTCAGCTATCAGTCGGAGGTGAGAAACGCGGCCGTCCAGCTCCGTGCGGGGACCAAGCTCAAGGGTGCCAAAGACAACCATTGGCTCGCGCACCCAGTCCGGAGCCATTCCTGGAAGGACCGGTAGAATGACATGCACCGCATGGGGCGGCAAATCATCCGCGAGCCCATATTCCGGCATATTCAGGGTCATCGGCCGGGGGGTGAGCAGGAACACCGCCGCATCGTCGTGGAGGTGGCGCACCATCGATCCGGCAATCCTGACTTTCTTCCCTTCAAGGCGCCGGGTTTCCGCCTCGTATTCCAGTCCTTTCGGTCCGGCGGGGCGCACAAAAGTATTCTCCATGTCGAAGGGAACATAAGACTCCTTGACCGCAGATTCCAAAACCGCGGCAGGAGTTGAGGCGGTGGCTCCGCCGGCAGGGACCCCCAGCCCGGCAGGCTGGGATAAGCGCCACGCACTCACGGCCAGCAGCAATACAGGAATCAGAGCGACCAAAAATTTGGATTTCATGGGATGCAGGGCCCTCCCCAGAGAACCAGTATCGTGATGCCGCATCCTCCAGCCATGCGCAAATCTTCCACAGCAACGATATTGCCACCTCCCCGGTCCGGCTATGTATCGTTAGCGGAATCTGGATTTTTATATCAACGATTCCGTCACCCGGGGGTGGAGCAGCTGGATTTGGCCACGGAATATCAGGGCGATCCATGGCGGCTCATCAAACTGACTTGCCGCAGCCATGACGACGTGAATTGCCCGGAATTTTTTGACGGAAGATTCCGGAATTGCGGGGATTTCCTACTGGCCCCCCTGCGGATATGAGTTCCCTTCCGCGAGCGGATTCCGGCCACCGACCCGGCTTGACGGCATGTGGAGTCGGCGGTCCCTTGGGTGCCCGTCCCGCACCCTTCCTGCCCATGAGCGCCTCCTCCCCTCCTCCCAGCCACCAAATTGTGGTCCGCCCGCTCACGGGGGCGGATGCGCCCGCCGTGGCTGACATCTCGCGGCGATTGTATTCGGTGATCAATGCGAGCTGGACGGAAGCCCAGTTCATGCGCCTCCTGCGCACCTTTCCGGAAGGCCAGGTGGGGGTCGAGGACAACGGCAAACTGGTCGCCTTCGCGTTTTCCCTCGTGGTGGACTACGCGCTCTACGGCGATGAACACAGCTACCGCGACATCACCGGCAACTTCCAGTTCACCACCCACGATCCCGACGGGGACGTGCTCTACGGCATTGAGGTCTGCGTGGATCCTGACTCCCAGGGGCTGCGGCTGGGACGCCGCCTTTACGATGCCAGAAAGGAACTCTGCGAGCGGCTCAACCTCCGGGCCATCGTGGCCGGCGGACGGATGCCGGGCTACGGCAAATACAAGGACGAGCTGTCGCCGCGCGAATACATCGACAAGGTCAGGCGCAAGGAAATCTACGATCCCGTGATGACGTTCCAGCTCAGCAATGATTTCCATGTCAAAAAAGCCCTGACAAACTACCTGCTGGATGACACCGAATCCCATGCCTACGCCACGCTGATCGAGTGGAACAACGTCTACTACTCGCCCCCACGCCCTTCGCTCGGCACGAAAAGCGTGGTCCGGCTGGGGCTGGTGCAGATGCAGATGCGCAGCACCCCGGGCCTGCGCGAGTTCTTCGATTACGTGGAATTTTTCATCGATGCCGTGAGCGGCTATCAATCCGACTTCGTGGTCTTCCCGGAATATGTCAACGCCCCGCTGATGGCGCCGTTCAACACCGACGGCGCCGCCGCCGCCATCCGGAAACTGGCCGGATTCACCGGAGAAATCCGCGATTTTTTCGTACAGAAGGCCGTCGAATATAACATCAATATCATCACCGGCTCCATGCCGTTCTACCGCGACGGTCAATTATATAACATCGTCTATCTCTGCCGCCGCGACGGCACGTGGGACTACCAGTTCAAGCTGCACATCACCCCCAGCGAGGTGCGCGACTGGGGCATGATCGGGGGAGACGAACTGAAGGTGCTGGACACAGACTGCGGCAAAGTCGCCATGCTGATCTGCTACGACGTAGAATTTCCGGAATTGGGCCGCCTCCTCGCTGACCGTGGCGTGCGGATTCTCTTTGTGCCCTTCTGCACGGACACCGCCACCGGCTACAACCGGGTCCGTTATTGCAGCCAGGCCCGGGCGATCGAAAACGAGTGTTATGTCGCCATCGCCGGCAGCGTGGGCAATCTTCCGGGCGTGGTGAACATGGACATCCAGTATGCCCAGAGCGCGGTGTTTTCCCCTTCTGACTTCTCCTTCCCCAATCAGGCCATCGTCTCGGAAACCACGCCCAACGCCGAAGCCACCCTGATCGCCGACATTGATACCGACCTGCTGAAGGAACTCAATATCCGCGGCAGCGTGAGAAACCTGAGGCAGCGCCGGCACGATCTCTATCAAATCACGCTCAGTGCGCCCGGCACGCAGAAGACGGAGAATTGAGCGGGTGCCGCATTGGATAAAAAAAGAAACCGCTAATGAACGCGAACAAACGCGCATCCATCCAGATTGAAAAAGCCTTGGCCATCGACTTTCCAGCTTTCCGGGATTAGCGCCCATTCGCGTTCATTCGCGGTTGGAAAAATCCGGACCGGCCCCGCCGCTCATACCCGGCATCACTTTTCCTCATGCTTCTACCCCATTCGGG
>JAYUWQ010000196.1:0-14361 GCA_043753485.1 bacterium | reverse complement strand
GGATCGTTTTTCCACCAGTCTGCCGGGCGTTGCCATGGGGAGGCATGGGTTGAGGGGGAAGCCAAAGGCAGGATAGGGGTAGACTTCCGGGCTGCCTGCTTGATTTCCTCCAACAGTTCGGTCTCCGGGGCGAAACGACGGAACTGGCGGTAGATGCCGAGTCCACAGGCGGTGACCAGCCCAAAGGTGAGCCCAAGAACCCCCAGCAAAGACCACGCCAAGGCGTCACCAAGGGAGGTTTGCGCATGGTTCACCGGCACCGGCAGATCAGTTTGGAATACTGCCCGGATGAAGGGTCCTACAGGCAAGAGGAGCGCCGCGCAGAGCAGCCAGGGTCGAAGTCGGCGATTCATCGGCACGGAGGTGAAGGGAAAGAAACCCGGGGGTTCACTCCGCGAGTAGTTTTTCCACCTTGGTTTCGAGGTTGGTGCGGCCATCGGTATCGACGATCATCCCCTGTTTGTTGACCAACCACATGCGCGGGATGGAGGTGATTCCGAACTGGGTGCCGAATTTATTTTTCCAGCCCTGACCATCAAAATACTGCGGCCACGGCATGAACTTTTCCTTGGTCACGGCCGCCAATTTCTTTTCATCCTGGTCAAAGGAGATGCCCACAATTTCGAACCCCTTGCCGTGGAGCTTCTCGTAGGTTTTCACCACATTTGGGATTTCCGCCACACAAGGGCCGCACCAGGTGGCCCAGAAGTCGACCAGCACGACCTTCCCGCGCATTTTTGCTAGGTCGATCACTTTTCCTTCGGTGGAAGTGAAAGTGAGTTCCAGGGGTTTTTCCTTGAGGTGTTTTTCGGTTTCGGCGGTTTTTAATTGGCTGTCGATCTGACGGTTTTCCTTCAAGCCGGGATACGCTTTTTTGTGAACCTCTGCCAATTTTTGAAAGGCGGAGGCATCCCCCCGCGCGGCCATAACCTGCTGGAAACTGGCAAATCCCTTCGTGGCAGCATCAGCATCGGGTGCATTCAGGATCTCGTTCAGGCCTTGAGTCACTCCAGCTTCGCTGACCGGTTCCATGCCCACCATGGACCGCATGCCTCTGATTTTAAGGGCGAAGAGCTTCAACTGCCATCGGCGGGGATCCGCGGGGAACTCCTTCAGAAAAGCCGCCGATTTTTCATCGAGTTCGCCCAGATAACTTTTATAAATGGGGATTGCCTCTTCTTTCGTTTTCGGGGAGCCCTGGGGTCCTTTCAGGAGCATCTCTAGATCCTGCCACGCGGCATCTGCTTCCTGGTTTTTTTGAGGGGAAGCGGCAGCGCTTTTCTCTGACGCCACCGGTGCCGTCGTTTCCTGCGCTGCGGGGAGGAATGGGGCGCCGCATACCATCAGGGTCAGAACCGGGATCAATTCACGGGTGGGGAGCTTCATGGGGAATACCGTCTGCGATCAGGGTGGATGGCACAAGAAAAACCTTCCGATCCCCGCGCCGGTCGCATTGACTCAAAAAGAATGACACCGGAGGGCCCTGTCTGAAGGGAGCGAAGAGGGGGTGGTTGACTCAGAAAGAATGACACCGTGGGCATGAAGTCAGCCATGAGCCATTCCAGCATCAGCGAATACCTTCAAATCCAGCAGTCCCGATATGGTCGCCGGCCCGGCCGGGAGGCCCGGCAGGTCCTGTTGGACGAGTGCGTCAGCGTGACCGGCCTGGGGCGCAAGCACCTCATCACAGTCCTTGGCGGGCGCCTTCCGGTGGCGGGCCGGGCCGTGTCCGGAGCGGTGCCGGGGCGGGGCCGCCCGCCCTCTTACGGCCTGATCCTGCCCGTGATCAAAGTTCTCTGGCAGGCCAGCGAACAGCCCTGCGGCAAGCGCCTCCAGCCTATCTTGCGCGACTGGCTGCCCTACTGGGAAAAAGCCCATGGCCCGCTCCCCGCCGCGCACCGCGCCCTGCTGAAAAAGGTGAGCGCGGCCCAGCTCGACCGCCTCCTCGCGCCCAGCCGGGCCAGCGCCGGCGGGGGACGGCGCGGGCGTGGCGGGGACGGCACCCTCAAAGCGCAGGTGCCCCTGCGCACCGGGCCGTGGGAGGTGAGCGGTCCCGGCTGGACGGAGATCGACAGCGTCGCCCACTGCGGCGGCTCCTTGAGCGGCAGCTTCTGGTGGACCACCGTCCTGACGGATATCTGCACTGGCTGGACCCAGCAGCAGCCCGCCTGGAACAAAGGCCAGCACGCCACTGCCGCCGCCCTGAAAGCCATGGAACAGGGCCTGCCCTTCGCCCTGCGCGGGGTGGACAGCGACAACGGCCCCGAATTCCTCAACTGGCACCTCCTCACCCTCTGGCGCGACCGCGACCCCGCCATCGAGGTCACCCGCTCCCGTCCCTATCATAAGAACGACAACGCCCACATCGAGCAGAAAAACCGCACCCACGTCCGCGAACTGCTGGGGGAAGACCGACTCGACGACCCGGCCCTCGTCCCCCTGCTGAGCGAACTGCACACCGTCTGGAGCGACTTCCACAACTTCTTCCTGCCCACCCTCAAACTCATCAAAAAAGAACGTGTGGGCGGCAAAATCAGGAAAACCTACGAACCGCTCGCCCGCACCCCCTGCGCCCGGCTCCTTGAAGACCAGCACCTCACCGGGACCGCCCGCATCGCTCTGATCGACCGACGCAGCCGCCTTGATCCCTTCGCGCTCAAAGCCCGCGCCGAGCACCTCCTGAGTGCGGTCTGGAGCCAGCAGGCCGCTTTTGCCAGCCATAAAAGCCGACCCACCCCCGAGGCCCCCGCGCAAGCGGGGGATGGCGTCCGCTCCGGGAGCAGGGACGGCCTGGCGGCCCCCCCCGCCCCCTGCGCTCCCGCCACCCCCCGCTTGCGCGCCTCGTGAACCCGCCCCAGCATCCAAACTAACTCAAAATCAAACCCGTCTCAGGGTGTCATCCATTTTGAGTCAACCACCCCACTCCTTGCCGACACCTCCGGTGTCATTTTAATCTGAGTCATCGCGCCGGTTCCGGTCCGGTTGGGTGCGCTGGAAAACAGTTTTGCAGGAAAAACCGTCCCGGACCACTACCAGCGATAGGTCACACTGGCCCGTGCTGTGCGTGGTTCCGCGGGATGGAGGTGGACGTCGGCCACGGGAACTGATTCACCGCGCAGTTGGCTTTCATAGTAGTATTCGATGTCGTTGTTATCGCGGTCGAGGAGGTTCAGGATGTCGAGGGAAACCTCCCAATTTCTTTTCCGGTAACCGGCGCGGGCATTGAGCGTGAAGGAGGATTTGGACTCGATTGTGCCGCTCTCCTCCAGCGGACGCGGCGCGAAGAAGCGCCCGCGCAGGCTGCCGAAGAAGCCTTCCGCCGCGCCTATGGTGATGCCGCCCGACCACATGGTGTCGATGCTCCCAGGAATGTGGTCCTGTCCGTCTGCGTCCTTGAAACGGGCGTGACTCAGGGCCAGTTCGGAGTCCATGGTGAACCATGAAGCGGGACGGTAGTAGGCGGCAAGTTCCAGTCCATACCGGCGGCTGCCCGGTCCGGCCTCGGAGGTGCCGGCGTCGCCCACATAGACCAACTCGCTATCACTTTCGAGAAGCCACAGTCCAAGGGTCGTGGTCAGGTCCGGGACGGTTTGGCTGCGGATCCCGAACTCCGCGCCCTTGGTCCGGATCAGGGCGTCTGCCGGGTCCGCGGCGAATCCGGTGGCCGGGTCGGTGGCAATAGTGACGCCGCGGGCATCATTGCTGTGGAAGCCAAGGCCGCCATTCAAATAAAACTCGGTCTCCGCCCACGGGCCCAGCACCAGCCCCAGTTTTGGACTGACGATGCCGTCCCATGCCTCACCGGTATTGTCCGGAAGATTGCTCTTAACATCGAAGCGGAAGAGGTCGGCCCGGACTCCCGCGGTGAGACTGAGTTTGTCTGCCAGTTGGACCTGTTGTTCCGCGAACAGTGCCGCGGAGGCTTCGTAGACATCATCCTGACGGACCGTTTCATAGCGCCGGCGGGCTTCGGTTTTATAAAGGCCGATACCATCCATCCAGTCGTGACGGGTATCAAAGCCAAGGGTGGTTGAGGCGCTGTGGCCACCCATTCTGTAGTCCCGGGTGCGGGTGGCCTTCAGCCCGGCAAACCAACGTTGGTCCTGCTGTTCGAACTGGTCGCCGCGCACCGGATTGTCGAGGAAATAAGTGAAGTTTGAGAAAACATTGAGGTCGTAATAACCCGCATAGGCACTGATGCGGGTGATAACATTATCATCCTTCCACTGGCGGATGAATTGCAGGCTGCCCCGCGCGGTTTCGCCCCCTTCGTCATCGCTCAGACGGCCCAACCGGCCAATCATATCATTCTCGATCGCCCGGCGTGCCACCTGATCGGAAGCATTCCACTGCCCATTATAATACATTCCGGTGATGCTGAAAAAGTCGCTCCCCGTGCCTTGATGGTATTTGGCCACCCCATTGATCCGGCGGAAATTGTCCCCGATCTGCCAGGGCCCATCCTCATGGGAATATTCCACGCCAAGCGTGAGGGTTCCCGCCGCCAGATCAAAACTGTCGCCCACGAACGCACGGTAATAGTCATTTTCACCGAAGGTGAAGCTGGCGATGCCTTGTTCGAGGCGGTCCACCAGATGATAGTTGCCTTCGCCGGCCGAGGAAAGATCCCCCAGATCGGCAAAATAGGGTCCTTTCCGGTAATCCATTCCTCCGATCAGCTCCGGGATGATGAAATTGATATCGGCATAACCCTGGCCGTGGGCGTGAGTGCGGAAATTCACCTGCATGTCGTTCACAAAAACCCCGAAATCGGTGCCATGATCAAGATTGAACCCCCGCAGGAAATACTGGTTTGCCTTGCCGCCGCCCGAGTGCTGCGTGATGATGACACCGGGGACCGCTTCGAGCAGTTCACCGCGGCGCAGGAGCGGGCGGTCCACCAATTCCTCCCGGCTGGCCTGTCCCTGGGTGGCTGAAGCGGCAATCCCCAGCAAATCCTCCGCTTTTCCAAGAATGACCATTTCTTCCAGCTCGGTGGCTTCGCTGGCTGGAAGTCCTGAGGCCGGGTCAACCGCTTGTGAAATCAGGGTGGTGGATGCCAGCAGGAGGATGGAACGGGTCATGTCACCCTTGAAACGATCTAGCGGGGTTGAACCCACGCCGGAGCCTTGAAAAAATTCCCCGGTCCATCTGATCCCCTTGAATGGGGGCAGGATCGGTCAGGGCTGAAAGTTCCACCACTCCAGCAGCATCTGTCGGCCCCGGTAGAGCCGGCCTTCCAGGGCGCGCAGGGAGCAGGAAAGTACGGTGGCGGCTTCCTGATAGGACAAGCCTTCCAGGGCGCAGAGGATGAGGGGAATGCGGTAGGCTTCCGGGAGCAGGGCGAGGCCCCTTTGCAGTTTTTCCATATCCCCGGTGCGGGCTGCGGCCACGTCGGGAGAGGGCTGCGGACAGGCGGGCATGGAGGTCAGACTGGAAAATGGAACCGTGGCACGGCGTTGCCGGAAGGATTTCGATTTGGCCCGGTCGCGGCATTGGTTGAGGGCGATTTGATACAGCCAGGTGCTGAGTTTTCCCCGGGACTGCCACGCGGGCAGGGCCTGCCATGCCTTGAGAAAAGTATCCTGACAAGCCTCCCGGGCGTCATCCTCGCACTGCAGCCATTGCAGGCAAAGCCGGTGGATCATTTCCTGGTGGGCTTCGACGAGGGAACGGAAGGCGCCGGGGTCCCCTGCCTGGGCGCGGCGGATCAACCGGCACTCCTGGGTGCCAGGGAACCCGGCCGGATGGGCGGACGTCAGCCCACCCGGAGTGACCAGGAGGAATTCAATTCCCGGGCTGGCGGAGAATGCTGTCATGGGTCCAGGCGGCCAGCTTTTCAGCCTGCGCGGGGTTCAGGTGCTGTTTCATTCCGATGAAGTGTTTCAGGGTGGCCTGCTGCAAACGACCCTGGGCGGCGTTCAGTTTTTCCTGGTGGGCGAGGATGGCTGCGTCCGGTGCGGCGTCGCGGATGGCGACCGCGAGGTTTCCTCCCAACTGCCGGATCTGTTGGCGGAGTTGCACCCGTTCGGATTCAAACGCGGACTCCAGAGGATCAAGGAGAGCATGTTGGGCGGTGGAGATTTCGAGGTGCTGATGCATCCATTCATGAAGAGACAACTCGGAGGAAACCACAATGGATGCATCGGCCGCGGACTTTGCAGGAAGGGATGGTAAACGTTGGGTCACAGCCCAGGCCGTGAGCGCGGCTACGAGGATCGTGGCGCCGAGCCAGAGTTAGATGTTGCTGCGCGGGCTCATGGCGGTGGCGGGGTGGGCCAGGATTCCACGGCTGCCGGCTGAAAAAGCGGCAGGGGTGGCGGCGTGGCATCGTTAGGCATGTCCTTGGACCGGTTCAGGCTGATCCCCAGGGCGGTCAATAATCCCAAACCACCTGCCAGCACCAGTATCCTGGTTCCTGGATGGCTGCCCGGGATGACAAAACGCATCCCCGGCAACCGGGCCAGCACCGCATCCGCAAAATCCACCGCCCCTGTCCGGGAGGGTTCCGGTGGAACTCCTTGTCGCAGCAACCGGTCGAGATCGCGTTGGTTCATGACAGGGAAGGGAGGCTGGCGTTGGGGGCGAACGAATCAGAACCCGATTCAGGAGCCGGCGCCAAGTGCAAAAGAAGCACTGGACCCCTCAACGGTTGAATTTGGGTAAGATTATCTTCCCCGAAAGGGAATGGGGTATGTTGGCGAACGGCGTCAACCGCAGATATTAGTGTTCCGTCAGCGCTTCTCCGCTTCTTGCCTGTAATCAGCCGGCTTGATCAAGCCTCTTGATGAGTCTTTGGCAAAGAGATCCCGGCGGAGCCGTGTTATCACATCAGGGCGAAGGACACCAGCAACAGCACGCCCAACCCGAAGAGGAAGGCGTAACCTTGGAGATTGCCCACCTGGAGGCGGCGGAGCAGGGAGCCGGTGCCGGAGGCGAGGCCGGAGAGGCCGCGCACGCCGAGACCGTCAATGAGGAGGCCATCGATGAGTTGGAGAATCTGGGCGAAACCATCCTGGACGATTTTGATCCCCTTGGCGTAGAGTTCGTCGAAGTAGAATTTGTTGGCGAAGAGTTTGGCGGCCGGGTTGGCGGCGAGCGGATCACTGTCTTTGCCGGCGTAGGTTTTCCAGCCGAAGAAAACGCCCATGACGAGGGTGGCGAGGGAGACGAAGAAGGTGAGGCCGATCATGCTGCCTTCGTGATGCGGCATGTTCTCTCCAAGGACAGTACTTCCGAAGAAGTGGAAGCCGGCAATCAGCGAGGGGATGGCCAGCACGACCAACGGCACCAGCATGAGCAGCGGGACTTCATGCGCGTGGTCGGCTCCATGGGCACGGGGCTTGCCAAAGAAGGTGACGATGACCAGACGCGTCATGTAGAAGGCGGTGAGGAAGGCGGTAAAGGCCCCGACAGCGAAGAGGAGTTTATTCTCATGCAGGGCGGCCTCGAGGATGGCTTCCTTGGAGTAGAAGCCGGAAGTGACGAAGGGTACGGCCATCAGGGCGGCGGTACCGATGACAAAGGTCAGGAAAGTGATCGGCATTTTCGACTTCAGACCACCCATTTTCCAGATGTCCTGCTCGTGGTGGCAGGCATAGATCACCGCGCCGGACCCGAGGAAGAGCAGGGCCTTGAAAAAAGCGTGGGTGAAGAGGTGGAACATGGAGGCCTGCGGCGCGCTGAGACCGACGGCCATGACCATGTAGCCAAGCTGGGACAGGGTGGAGTAGGCGAGGACGCGTTTGATGTCGTTCTGCTGCGTGGCCATCAGCGCGGCCATCAGGGCGGTGATCCCCCCGATCCAGGCGACGACCATGCCGGCGGTGGCGGAGGCCAGGATGAGGAAGGAAACTTTGACCATTAGATAAACCCCGGCGGCGACCATGGTGGCAGCGTGGATCAGCGCGGAGACGGGGGTGGGGCCTTCCATGGCATCCGGGAGCCAGACGTGGAGGGGGAACTGCGCGCTTTTTCCAATAGTGCCGCAGAAGATGCAAAGGGTGGCCGCAGTGAGGAGGCCGCCGGTAAGGGCACCCGATTCGATGCCGGCTTTGACGCCATCAAAACTGAGGGACTTGGTGGCGGCCCAGAGAAGCAGGATGCCGATCATGAAACCGAAGTCCCCGATGCGGTTGGTGAGGAATGCTTTTTTGGCAGCTTCAGCCGCACTGTTTTTGGTATACCAGTGGCCAATCAGGATGTAGGAGCTGACGCCGACCAGTTCCCAGAAGATGAACATCATCGGGAAGTTGTCTGCGTAGACAATGCCGGTCATGGAGAAGAGAAAGAGTGACAGGCCAGCGAAGTAACGGGCCTTGCCTTCGTCGTCCTTCATGTAGGCCAGCGAGAAGACGTGAACCAGAAGACCGATGGTGGTAACCACGATCATCATGCCCTTGCTGAGGGCGTCGAGCTTCAGGGTGATGTCGAGGCTGAAGGTGTCGCTGATCTTGATCCAGGAACCGATGACTTCGGTGCCGTTGCTGGCGTCGCCTTTGAACAACAAACCAAGGCTGAGGACAAAAGTAATGGCGACGGCCGCGGTGGAGAGCAGGGCGCTGACCGTGGCGCTGCGCTTCAGGCCCAGCAGGATGGCCGCAGCGGTGAGCAGCGGGAGAAAAAGGATGATCGCGGCGGAACTCATGGAGGAGAAGGAAAAGGGTTTCAGGATTCAGGGTTCAGGCAGGATTCTCTGAACCCTGAACCTTTCGCCAATCATCAGTGTTTCATGGCATCGATGTCTTCCACGTGGACGGTACGGCGTGCGCGGAAGAGGGCGATGATGATGGCGAGACCGACGGCGACTTCGGCGGCGGCCACGGTGATGATCAGGAAGACCATCATCTGGCCATTGTAATCGGGAAGCCCGCTCACGGTGTTGAAGCGGCTGAAAGCGACGAGGCTCAGGTTGGCGGCGCTGAGCATCATTTCCAGGCACATGAAGATGACGATGATGTTGCGGCGCAGCACCACCCCGGCGAGGCCGATGGCGAAAAGCAGTCCGCTGACGAGGAGGTAATCGTTGAGCGTGATCATGGCTGGACGGGAGTGGCGGGTTCCACGGCGGCGGCGGTCTTGTCTTCGCGGCGGCTGATGACGATGACTCCGACGGTGCTCACCAGCAGGAGCACCCCGATGATCTGGAGGTGGAAGTTGTATTTGGTGAAAAGGGTCTCACCGATCAGCTTCACGTCAGGAAGTTTCCCGGCAGCGAGGTCCTTGTCGATGGTCGGAGTGCTGACCCCGGCGGCCTCGCGGGCGGCGGCGGCGCCCGGAAGATCAAGCGGGACAGCATTCATGAGGCGCTTGCCAGGCTGATAATCGCCGAGGACCGAAGCGAGCTGGAGCGTGAAGATCAGCACCAAAAAACAGCCCCCAATCACGGCGGGCAGGTTGAGCTTCCGGCGCTGCTCTTCTTTGATGTCGAGCAGCATGATGATGAAGAGGAAGAGCACCATCACCGCGCCCGCATAAACGAGCACCTGGATAATGCCGATGAAAAAGGCTCCGAGGGAAACAAACAGAGCGGCCAGTCCGAGGAAGGACATCGCCAGGGAAAGCGCGCTGGAAACTGGATTGCGCAGGACCACCACCAAAATGCCGAAGCCCAGCATGATGGCGGAGAAAAGATAGAAGAGGACGGAGGGCATTGAAGGAAAAAAGGTTTCAGGTTTCAGGTTTCAGGTAATGGTTTCTTGTCTGAAACCTGAACGCTGAAACCTTGCCCCTTCACTTGAGCGGATTCCATTTGTTGACGAGGCCTTCGCGGACGCCGCCGAGTTCGTAGAGCCGTTTTTTGTCGTGGACCATTTCGGCGCGGGTGGTGCCGGTGATGGCGTAGTCCTTGCGGAGGAAAATGGCCTGTTCCGGGCAGACTTCCTCACACATGCCGCAATAGATGCAGCGGATCATGTCGATCTCGAAGGCTTTGGGGCGCTTCTCGACTTTGGCAAATTTGTCGTCCGAAGGAATTTCCTCCGGCGTGATGGTGATGGCACGGGGCGGGCAGATGAATTCGCAGAGCTGGCAGGCCACGCAGCGTTCGCGTTCCTGCTCGTCGGTGACGAGGGTGGGCGCGCCGCGGTAGTGGGCGGGCAGGGAATCGTCCCACTTTTCCTCCGGATAGGACATGGTCACCTTCCCCTTGCCGGTGACGAAGCGGAACAAGTGGCCGAAAGTGATGCTGAGTCCCTTCAGGATGGAAGGGAAATACAGGCGCTCGCTCAGGGTGAGCTTGGGGCGTTCGACGACGTAGGACATTGGGTTGGGAAAGGTTAAAATGGACCAGAGCCGGAAAGGCCTGCCGCAGTCATTTTACGAACATCAGGATCAGCGCGGTGAGGAAGACGTTGAAGAGAGCGATTTCGAAGAAGAAGACCCAGCCGAGGCGCATCAATTGGTCGAAGCGGAAGCGGGGCAGGGTCCAGCGCACCCACATGAAGAAAAAGATGAAGGCGACGACTTTGGTGAGGAAGCAGCCGAGGTGCAGCAGGCCGACCCACCAGGTGTTCTGGGCGGCCTCGTAACCGAGACCGATTTTATCGCCGAAGGGAATGGACCAGCCGCCGAGGAACAGGGTGACGATGAGGCCGCTTCCGACGATCATGGCCGCGTATTCGCCGAGGAAGAAGAGGGCGAACTTCATCGAGCTGTATTCGGTGTGATAACCGGCCACGAGTTCGGTTTCGCACTCCGGCAAGTCGAAGGGCATGCGGTTGGTTTCCGCGAAGATGGAGACGGTGAAAACGACGAAGCTGATCACCAGAGGCACCAGCAGGAGCCAGCGCTGGAGGCTGAGGCCATCGCCCCAGAGCGGGAGGAGGAGCCAGCCATTTTTGTCCTGGAACTGGACGATCGAGCCGAGGTTCAACTCGCCGAAGATCATCAGGACCGGGATGACGCTCAGACCGAGCGCGATTTCGTAGGAAATCATCTGGCTGCTGGAGCGCACCCCGCCGAGGAAGGGATATTTGGAATTGGACGCCCAGCCCGCCAGCACGATGCCGTAAACGCCGAGGCTGGAGATGGCGAAAACGAAGAGCGGCCCGATGTTGAGGTCGGCGATGACCAGCGGGATCTGTTTGCCAAACAGCTGCATGGTGGAGCCAAAGGGAATGACGCCGACGGTCAGCAGGGCTGGGACAAGGACGAGTGCTGGCGCGAGCCAGAAGTAGAACTTCCGGACGTGTTTCGGTGTAAAGTCTTCCTTGAGGATGAACTTCAGGCCGTCCGCCAGCGGCTGGACGAGTCCGAAGAACGCGATGTCCTTTTTCGCCCCCAGCAGGGTCATGGGAATGCCGACGCGGTTGGGGCCGATGCGGTCCTGGATGAAGGCACTGACCTTGCGTTCCGCCAGGGAAGACAAGGCGACCAGCGGCAGGATAATGCCGAAAGTGATGACGGCGATTTTGACGCCGGAGGAGATGATGAAAAACCAGTCCATGGAAAAGAAGTCAGGAGAAGATCAACCAACGATAATTCCCTTGGCTTTGCGTTCCTTTTCGCGTTCGAGCACGGGGATGGTTTCGGTGGTTTCGAGAAGGGGAAGGCCGAGGTCGCCGATTTTGCCGAGATTGAGGCCAGCGAACGCGGGGATGGCTGATGCCATGGATTTGAAGACGTCTTCGATGGAGTAGAGACCGTTTGGGCCGCTGACGGCGAGAGTGAGGTCGCGGAGGACTTCCCAGTCGGAGCGGGCTTCGCCGGCGGGTTCGGTGGCCTTGTTGAGGCGTTGGAGCCGGCCGGTGGCATTGATCAGGCTGCCGCGTTTTTCCGCGTAGGCGGCGAGGGGCAGGACGACGTGGGCGTGTTCCGCGCCGGGATTGGCCAAAATATGGCCGGCAATGAAGGATTGCAGTTTGTCCAATTGGGCCGCCGTGAAACCGGCCTCTCCGAGGAGGTTTTCCTGGAGGGCGATGACGGTGGTGATTTCCCCGCGGTCCACTTTATCGCGGATGGCAGCCAGTTGGCTGCCGGGCTCGGTGCCGAGGATGAGGCGGGCGCCCGCAGTGTTGGGGTTCTTGTCGGCGTGGACGAGATAGTTATCGGCTTCGCCGGTGCGGGGGACGATATCAAGGTGGGTGACGCCGAGGGAGGTGGCGAGGCGCTTGGTGAGGAACAGTTCCTCATTGGTCATGCGGCCGGACGCGATGATGGCGATCTGGCTGGCTGGGGCGCCTTGGAGGGCGGTGGCCGCTTTGTTCAGGGCGTCCTGCCAAGTCGAGGCCCGGTGAGTGCCGTTTTCCTTGATCGTCGGTTGGGTGAGACGGACTTCGCTGTTCACGTAGTGGAAGTCGAGGCGGCCGGCATCGCACATCCAGGCAGAATTGACGTCGTTGTTTTCGCGAGGGGTTTGGCGGTGAATCACTTCGTTGCGGCTGCCGATGTCCATGTTGCAGCCACGGGCGCAGCCGGTGCAGATGCTTTTGGTGTCCTTAAGGAACCAGACGCGCATGGAGAAGCGGAAGTCGCTGCTCGTCAGCGCCCCGACCGGACAAATGTCCACGGTGTTAAGGCTGTAATTGTTGGCCAGTTCCTTGTCCGGATGGGTGGTCAGGACGGTATAGCTGCCACGTTCGGTGAAGCCAAGGACGGGGTCGTCGGCGATTTCAGCGGTGAAGCGGATACAGCGGCTGCACATGATGCAGCGTTCGTCATCAAGAGTGATGCGGGGGCCGATTTGTTTGTGCTTCGGCTTCTTGACCTTGTTTTCCTCGAACCGGGAAGTGCCCCGGCCGTGCTCGACGGAGAATTCCTGCAGGCTGCATTCCCCGGCCTGGTCGCAGATTGGGCAGTCGAGCGGGTGGTTGATGAGGAGGAATTCCATGACGCCCTTGCGGCATTCCTCCACCAGTTTGCTCTCCGTGCGGATGCCGAGGCCTTCGGAAATGGTGTTGGCGCAGGCAATGGCGGCGCGGGGACTCCACATGATTTTGGCAAAGCCATGTTCGTCCTTCTCCACCTCGGTGGTCCCGGGGGACGGGCGGGCGGGCATGCCGGTTTCCACGAGGCACATGCGGCAATTGCCGGGGCTGCTGAGCTTGGGGTGATAACAATAGTGGGGAACGTCCACCGAGGCCTGCCGGAGGGCCTCGATCATGCGGGTTCCTTTGGGGAATTTGAGCCATTGGCCGTTCACCTGCACGTTCACAAGATCCACGGGTGGGGCCGCAGGGCCGGAAGGTTGCGTCGCAGTGCTCACAGGGTAGGGCTGGATGGGTCGAAATTTTGGGAAAATTCCCCGATTGCCGACTATGAACGCGCCCTAAAGAGCGGCAAGGCGATTTTGTGAAAAATTTCACAAGCGCCCCCGGATCAATTCCTTTCGCCTCCGGAGAGCGGGTTGTGCTACACATCCGGCATGACCCGCCGCCGCCTGCTGCAACACGCTTTGGTTCTGTTTCCCTTCTGCGTCCCACCGCCGCTGCTGGCGGATAAACCGGTGGAAATGGCCCCGACGGGTGCGAATCTGGTGGCCGCAGCCCGGCGGCAGGTCGGCCGGACGTTGACTTATGATCCGGCCTACGTGGTGCTCGCATATCCGATGGGTGACGTGCCGGAGGAGCGGGGGGTGTGCGCCGATGTAATCATCCGGGCGCTCCGCGCGTGTGGGGTGGATCTCCAGCAAGCCGTGCATGAGGACATGAAGGCGAACTTCTCCGATTATCCCAAAACCTGGGGGCTCAAGCGCCCCGACCGCAATATCGACCACCGCCGGGTGCTGAATCTCGCCGTCTTCCTGAAGCGGCGCGGGACTTCCCTGCCGGTCACTCAGGAAGCGGCGGACTACCGGCCGGGCGACCTCGTCACCTGCACCGTGGCTGGAAAACTCCCTCACATCATGATCGTGAGCGATCGCCGCAACGGGGAAGGGGTGCCGCTCATCGTGCATAACATTGGCCAGGGAGCCCGGGAGGAGGACCGGCTCTTCGAGTTTCCTCTCAAGGGCCATTTCCGGTGGCGGTAAGTCGGGAATGCCCTAAACAATCCCGGGCCTCGTTGCCGCTCAGGGACGTTGCCTCCGAGAAAGGTCATTTTATCCCCTGCTGAATTGCTGCATATGCCTGACTCATTGACCATTCCTTTGCCGCCGCCGTGCGGATTTTTACTGCCAGTGGCCTCTTCGATCAGTGATACCCAGACCGGATTGATCCAGGCTGGCAATCCTCAATCGGAACCAATCGCATGAGTGGCTTGACCAAACTCAGTCCGATGGATGCGGTCTCGGCCCTGTATTCGGGGCAGGATTGGGCTCTATCGGAAGCCATCGTCAGCAGCCTGAGCCGCGCGGTTTTTGGTGAACCCGCGATCAAACCGGCGGGATTGGTCCAGCGGGCCATGGCCCGGGCCAGTTACCGG